>JBDUDE010000588.1:0-4906 GCA_040003105.1 Mucilaginibacter sp.
TGCCGTCTTTATTTAAATGCTTTAATATTTCGCGCGAGTGGCCACCGCCGCCAAAGGTTACATCAACATAAGTGCCGGCCGGTTTAATAGCCAACCCTTCAATACACTCGTTAAGCATTACGGGAGTATGGTAATTACTCATGCGTTACCCTCCCTTCTTTTATCGCCCATTACTTCTTCGGCCAATGCAGCGAAGTTTTCAGGTTCGCTACTAATCATTGCGTTGTATGCTGCCCTATCCCACATCTCAATTTTTGTTAGCATACAGTTTAAAACCACATCGCTGCCTATGCCTGCATAGTCCAGTAACCCCTGCGGTAAGTTTACCCGACCGGCAGCGTCAAGGGTTAATTCAGTTGCGCCACGCGTAAAATACCTGATGAATTCTATGTTTTTGGTTTCGTATTGATTAAGTTTGTTGAGTTCATCAAGTTTTTTGTCCCATTCGGATTTAGTGTAAATGACCAGATACTTTTTAAAGCCACGATTGATCACAAGGGTCTCTTTCTCAGCTTCTGGAAGCTGTTTCTTGAGGCCCGCAGGGATCATCATGCGCCCTTTGTTATCTAGTTTACACTCAAACTCTCCGTTTAAATAGGACATATTAAGACTATGGCATTTAATTGTATGTAAAATTAGATTTCTTTTACCACTTTGTCCCACTTTCTACCACTAAAGTTATTAACACTTGTGTAATAGCCATGTGGATTATTATTTGTACCCTAATTTGTTTTCTTTTGTCTTAAAAAGTTTTAGCTAATAAATACCTTTCTGCTTGTTTTTGAAGCACTTATACAAATAAATCATGAATATTTTAAAGCTTGATAACGGCTATGATTTAGCCGTTGAAAACACCGACAAAAAGGCCCGGTTGGTAGTTTATAACAATGGCGTGGAAAATGTTTGCCGCAAATCGACATTAAAAACCTCGCGGCGTTTGTGCAATCAGGTGAGAACCACCTGTTTAAAGGAAGGCTGCAATTACACAAGGTTAACGGCGGCATAAATATCCTTGTAAAAGGTAGCAAAGTGGGAGAAATTCCGATTTCGGGCTTTATATCTTACCTGCAACAGTTCAATTGAAAAAAACACCTATATTTAATTATTATGAAAGCAAAACATCTACTTTACGCCCTGTTTATGCTGATTGGATCTGCAGCAGTGGCCCAAACAACCATGCCTGCATCCGAAACCGTATTGAAAGACGCTTTCGCCCAGGCAGGCAAAGAAAATAAAAAAGTACTATTGATGTTCCACGCATCGTGGTGCGGCTGGTGCAAAAAAATGGATGCATCGTTAAACGATCCCACCCTTAAAAAAATGTTTGATGATAATTATGTTATTGCACACCTGGATGTAATGGAGCAACCTCAAAAGGTTGATTTGGAAAACCCGGGTGCAATGAAGGTGATGACAAAATATGCTGGCGAAAGCTCAGGTTTGCCTTTTTGGCTCGTTTTGGACACCAAAGGTAATGTGCTCGCCAATTCGCTGATGCCGAAAGATGGCGCTTTTATTGGCATCCCCGAAGATAACGTAGGCTGCCCGGCCAGCGAAAAAGAGGTTACTTTTTTTGATGCGATTTTGAAAAAAACTTCGAATTTAAAGGATGAAGATATCGCGATAATTCACAAGCGCTTTCTTTTGAACCAGCCGCCTCCGGCGCCGGCGAAGGGGACTGAATAAGGCATATCGCCCCGTTAAACTTACGAAGTTTTTAAAACTTCGTAAGTTTTCCCCAAGCCTAAAATTCTTACAAATGAAACCCTTGTCGTTTATCACTTTATTATTTTTTGTAAATTTTTCTGCTCAAAAAAACATGGTCATCCAGTTTGATGTCAGCAGGATTTTAAACGCGCGTCCGGTATCTACCTTAAATAACAACCATCTTACAGGCTGGACAAAAGGCATCGACGGAGGCGGCCTCGGCGACGGCTATCTTACCCTTTCGGCTGCATTATTTAATGGTGATAAACAACCGCATTCCTTACCTGACGACCCACTTTTTGCCACAAACAATTCGCACCCCGAAATCAAATTACATTACTCAAATACAGATAGTCTTAACTATCAAACCTGCAACCTCAGCGGCGAAGACAGTCTGAAATTTGCCGTTCCGCAACAGAAATATAATGCTGTTTACCTGGCCCTTACCAGTTCCGAAGGGGCATCTCAATTACATATTGTACTCACTTATAAAAACAATGTTGTTATTAAGGACATCACGTTACCTGATTACTATGCAGACCTTAGTCCAGCTGATAAAAACCTTTCCTACCTCGCGCATGACCTTGCCAAATGGGGCAATAAAAATAATATGACCGAAAAAGACCACCATAATATTGACTTACTTAAAATAGAAACCGACCCGGGGAAAATCTTGAAAAGTATTACCATTAAAAAAAATAAAGCCGGTTACCTGGTATTTTGGGCTGCGGCTGGGGAAAAGGGGTAAATAATTATCTTCATTATTTGTATGTTTGGCTAATCAACTATGCACATTATGCAATTACCCAAACTCTTCAATCACTTTAAATTTATAGTCGTATTTTTTTGCCTGCTGATAGCCAGCATCAAAACCAATGCACAGGTAATTACCCCCGATTCAGTTGACCGCCTGGTTGAACGTGCGCTAAAGTCCTTCAATGTGCCCGGCATTGCCGTTGCTATTGTTAAAGATGACAAAGTTGTTTATGCCAAAGGTTATGGCGTACGCTCATTAAATACAGGCAAAAAGGTTGATGAAAATACACTTTTCGGCATTGCCTCAAACAGTAAAGCTTTTACCGTGGCGGCGATAGGTATTTTGAGCGATGAAGGTAAACTAAAGCTGGATGACAAGGTTACCGACTACATCCCGGAATTTAAAATGTACGACCCGTATGTTACTGCTGAATTTACCATCCGCGATTTACTGACCCATCGCAGTGGCCTGGGTCTTGGAGCAGGCGATTTGATGGATTTCCCGGATTCGACCGATTTTACCATGAAGGATGTAATTCACAATCTGCGTTACCTTAAACCGGCGTCAAGCTTCAGGAGTAAATACGATTACGACAACCAGCTGTATAAAGTTGCGGGTGAGGTTATTGCCCGCGTATCGGGCATGAGTTGGGAGGAATTTATTGAAACGCGGATTATGAAGCCATTGGACATGAACCATAGTTCGGCTGCTTACCAGCGGATAAAAGATTATTCAAACGTGGTTGATGCGCATTCGCCGGTTGATGGTAAGGTGGTGGTTATTCCCAGATATTTGAGCACCACGGGCAATGCAGCCGGCGGCATCTACTCAAGTGTCACCGATTTGAGCAAATGGGTAATTATGCAGATGAACAACGGCAAATACGGCGATAACAAGCGCCTTTTCAGCGAGGCGATACACTGGCAAATGTGGTCGCCGCAAACTATAATACCGGTGGGGCAAAGTCCGTATTACAATACCCATTTTGCAGCCTATGGCTTAGGATGGGGCCTGGCTGATGTAAAAGGGTACAAACAGGTGAGCCACACCGGCGGTATTGACGGCATGGTGACACAGGTGATGTTGTTGCCCGAGCTTAAACTGGGCATCATCGTATTAACCAACCAGGCATCGGGTGCGGCATTTACCGCCGTTACCAACCAGATTAAAGATAGCTACCTTGGCCTCAAAACCGGCCGCGACTGGATAAAACTACTATCCGACCAGGAAAAAGCCAATATGGGTGGTGCCGACAAAGTAACCACCGAAGTTTGGAAACAGGTGGAAGCCAGCAAAAAAGATGCAGCAAACGTAGATGCCAAACTGTACACCGGTACCTATCACGACAACTGGCTGGGCGATGCAGTTATCAGCCAAAAAGACGGGCAGCTTTGGTTTAATGTAAAACATTCGCCTAAACTAAGCGGGCAAATGCTGCTTTATAAAGGCAATACCTTTGTGATAAAATGGGTTTACCGCAGTATGGAAGCCGATGCCTTTGCTTTATTCTCGTTTGATGAAAACGGCAAATCATTCGGGTTGAAATTAAAAGCGGTATCGCCGGCAACAGATTTCAGCTTTGATTTCCAGGATTTGGATTTTGTGAAGGTTAAGTAGTAGACGTTATTTTCACCACGGAGACACGGAGGGAGAACGCAGAGAACACAGAGAAAAAATTAAGAAAATCAAAGCGTTACAAAGTCATTATCGGAATTACACGCTCGATGGCCTCTGTGCTTTCTCAGCGCGCTCTGTGGCTAAAAAACTCAATCAAACTTTCTTAAATAGCTTTTATTAATCAACTCGCCGTATAAAATATCGCTCCGTTTTTCCATACTGAACCATGGAGAATTATATTGCAGCACCTGAATATTTTGCGCGGGCATAAAGCTTTGGGCCAGTAAAAACTGCTTTTGGTGCTGACTATTCTCCACCACATCCATCACAATAAAACAATGCCCCGGCGAGCCGCCGTGGATAAATATATCCCCGGCCTTTAATTCATTAGGATTGGTAACTGCTTTCGTTTCTTTTTCGAGGGATATGGTGCTTGCATACGAAAATACCAGTTCCATATAACGCATAAAAGCCGGGTAACCATAATCTTTTTTGGCTTTTAAAACCCACTTATCATTCCTGAAACGGTAGCCTTCTGCATAGTGTATATAATCGCACTTAAAGCCGCTCACAAAATTGAAGGTGATGGCTTTGTAATCTTTTTGCTGGTACAAATACTCGCCGCGCAGGCGCATTACGGCATCGGCGCATTGCTGCAAATCCTGGTTGCCAACGCTCATATCAACCACTGCGGCGGTATAAACATCCGTGCGGGCCACATCGCCCTTATAGGTTTTGGTTTGTGTGCCGGCCGGCTTTAACGGCAGGCTCTGCAGGTAAGCGGCAAAGCTTCCCGGCGCCACGGCTACGCGGTGAAAGCCTTCG
>JBDUDE010000010.1:0-4891 GCA_040003105.1 Mucilaginibacter sp.
AAACAAAAATGCCGGTAAAAAGCTGAAAATTAATTTCTTGCAACTTTTCACCGGCAAATTTATAAGGCTTGTTTAGATTATCTTCTGCTGCCGAAAATACGCAGCATCGACATAAATAAGTTAATAAAGGTTGTGTAAAGCACAAAAGCGCCTATAATGACCAATTTTTTTGATTCGGCAGTACCATATTCAATACCCGCACCAATGCGTTTTAACATTTGCATATAATATGCAGTAAGGCCAATCATAAGGGCAACAAATGCAAAGCTTATTATATACTGCAACTGTGAACTGCCTAAAAAGAAATTAACAAGACTTACGGCAAATACACCAAAAAATATCATCGTTAATATTGAGCCGAATTTTGTTAAATCCATAGTTGTCGTATACCCGGCAATCGCCATGATACCAAAAATTAAAGCCGAGCTTAAAAAAACGCCAAATATTGAGCTTGCGGTATAAATCAATCCTATAACACTCAAGCTAACACCAATTGTTACTGCATAGGTGATAAAAAGGAATAACATAGCAGGGTACGATATCCTGTTAAAGCCAAAACTTATCACAAACGAAAAAACAACCGGGGCAAAAATTGCAACGTAGCCCAAGCCGGTAAACCGGTGAGCTACCGGATCAACAATTATGTTCATTAAACTTTGGTTCAAAAAAAACTCAAAGGCTACAAAGGCCGAAATGCCTAATGCCACAAACATCCATGCAAATACCTTAGCTAAATATTTACGTGAGGCATCCGTATCATTAATTTGTATTACGTTGTTGTAATCGTAATTGGGGTTGTTAATTTCCATTTTTTGTTTTAAAATTTATTACTCAAAGATAATTATAGATGTGAGATTTGAAATATGAGTTGTCACATTTTTTTATCGGAGATTAGACGATAAACGTGCAATGTGGTTTAATCGTATAGGGGAAGAGTCTGGCGTGTGTCAAACTTTGTTTAAAGTTAATTTTCACATCCTTCGTCGTTCGGTCCCGATAGCTATCGGGATCCGGTCTTCCCGACTTTCGGACTTCCCTCAATTCAATCTCCTCGTCAACTGCTCCTCCACCTTTTTAAATACCTGTATGGGTTTTAACGTACGCCAGTTCAAATCATCAAGTGCGCCACCGAAGTTGATATAGTAGTCGATATTGTTCCGTTTAAACTCGTCAATTACGTGGTCCCTGAAATTAATGCCGGCTATCCAGCCATCTTCCACATCCTGGAACCATTCCTCGTAATAACAATCATCCGACGAATGGAAATTGAGCACGTTCTCCCCTATTAAAATAAAATGATTGATACCGTTATCAATCATCAGCTCCAGTATCTCTCGCTTCATCAGCATGATGTCGTTGTTGATGGCATCATTCCATTCGCCAATAAATTCGATAATTGAATAGCCACGCTCATAGTCAGCAAAAAGCACCTTCATGTATAAGGTATTTGAGCCAAACGAATCCCATTGCGGGTGTAACAGGTAGTTGTATACCTGCTTATCAAACTCAAACTCATTATACTGGGTAGCATAAAACGGCGAATACTCATCCTCCGCTGCCACGTAATCGTCACGCCATTTATAATATGGTTCTATCTCGTGCATACATAATCTCTCATTTAAACTTATTCCAGAGTTTCGGATACAAACCCGGCAACTCACTTTCCATACAATCCTTACCCGTAGTTTTTGGGCCTCCAAAATCATAATTAAGACCTTTGGTAAAAGCTACGTTTCGCGGAAAGGTATCATCCTCTTTCTTTACTCCCGTCTTATTTCGATAGGCGGTTGTTGACACATATAGTAAATCTTCAAAGTCCGGCACCACACCTTTGTCAATTACCTCAGCCAGGTAGTCAGGATTTTTAATCGTTTGTTCGAAAGTATTTTGTCCCAAACCAATTAACCAACAACGAAAATATAAAAACGTATCATCACTTACTGAACCATCAATAATTTTGTCGGCTGCTATAATTTTAAAATCGTTGGCCTCAATAATTTTTTTGCTCAGCATTATCTCAAAATCCACTATTTGTTTCGGTTTATATTGCAATAGCTTTTGAGTAATTACCTGCGCCTGCCTCTTCATATTTCCATCAGACGTACTAAAAGCGTAATCCACTATTTTCCAAAATTCGTGTTCATCCATATTGTCACCCATCTTGTATTCAGCAATTACAGTTGCTGTATGCTGCCTACCTGGGCCAGAACATCCAAACGCAAGAAACATCAAAGGGAATAAAAGACTTATAAATACTTTCACTTGCGAGTACTTCAAATTTTTAATTTTTCAACAGACTATTTATTTCCGAACGCCGCAACAGCTTTTCTAACACTCCCCTCTTTTCTTAGCAAATCACCTGCCGTTTGCTCGTCCAGCCCGGTCTCCTGCATCACCATGTGCGTACCACGGTCAACCAGTTTATTGTTGGTTAATTGCATATCAACCATCTTGTTGCCTTTAACGCGGCCAAGCTGTATCATTACGCTGGTGCTTAGCATATTTAAAACCAGCTTTTGCGCGGTGCCTGCTTTCATGCGGGTGGAGCCCGTTAAAAACTCGGGGCCTGTTACCACTTCAACAGGATATTTTGCTACAGCCGCTACCGGGCTTCCGGTATTGCAAACAACACAGCCCGTAACAATATTATGTGAATTGGCCGTTTCTAAACCTCCGATTACGTAAGGCGTTGTGCCCGACGCCGCTATGCCCACCACCACATCTTTATCATTAATATCAAAGGCTTTAAGGTCGAGCCAGGCCTGTTCGGCATCGTCTTCGGCAAACTCAACCGCTTTACGGATTGCCCCATCCCCGCCGGCAATTATACCTACCACCCAATCAAACGGCACACCGAACGTTGGCGGGCACTCCGAAGCATCCACCACGCCAAGCCTGCCGCTGGTGCCTGCACCAATATAAAACAGCCTCCCCCCCTCTTTCATCCTGGCGGCCGTTATTGCCGACAACGCCTCGATTTGCGGCAAAGCTTTTGCCACCGCTGCTGGCACAGATTGGTCTTCCTGGTTTATACTTTCAAGAATCTGCAAAACCGGCATCTGCTCCAGGTTGTTATAATGCGAATCCTTTTCGGTGGTTCTTTCCATGGGACAAAATTGAAGAAAAAGATTGGGAAAAAGATGTGAGACATGAGATTTGAGATATGAGATAAAAATCCAGCACCCTGGAATTAAATGAAAATCATTGCTAAAGTAAAGGCCTGTTTGAAGATTATATAAACAAACTGAGCTCGTTTACTACTTAAAATCAGCGTAATCTGTTTCATCAGTTCCAATCTGTGATCCAGTTTCCTGCTTCTGTCTCAAATCTCATATCTCACATCTCACATCTCACATCTAATTCTTAACTTTGTGATTAATAAGACGATGAAACGAGCTGCAGGAATAATTTTCAGGACGATGGTATTGGTGTTGCTGGGGATAGCTATAGGGCTGTTTATCAGTAACCACAGCCTGATGAACCAAAGCCTGGGCTTTTCGATGGAGGATGGCGACAAAATATCGAAGGTTTTAAACCTGGTAAAAGATAATTATGTCGACTCGGTAAACGTCGATAGCATTGAAGGGGCTACCGTAAACAACCTGCTGCAACGCCTCGACCCACACTCACTTTACCTGCCCGAGCAACGCGCAACATCGCTAAACGAAGGTTTAGCGGGCGGCTTTACCGGTATCGGGCTTGAATACCAGTTATTGCGCGATACCTTGGTTATCACCCAAATTTACACCGGCGGACCAGCCGCAAATGCGGGCCTGGTTACCGGCGACAGGATTTTAGAGGTAAATAACAAAAAGTTTTCGGGCACGCATCTTACCATAAAATCGGTTAACAAAGCCCTGCACGGCGACGATAAATCCGCAATATCGGTTACAATTGTGCCGCCAAACTCATCTATAAAAAAGCAATACACGCTGAAACGCGGGCACGTTAACACCAGTAGTCTTGATGCCGCCTACATGGCAGCGCCGGGCGTTGGTTATATAAAAATCAGCAAATTTGCGTTAACTACCGATGCCGATTTCAGGGACGCAATAGCCAAACTAAAAGCCAAGGGTTTGCAAAAACTGGTATTGGATTTACGGCAAAACGGTGGCGGCTACTTAAACGCTGCAACCGCGCTGGCCGATGAATTTTTAACAAAAGGCAAACTAATTGTATATACTCAGGGCATTCATGAAGACCGCCGCGATTATTTTTCAACCGATTCCGGCACCTTCCAACAGGGCAAACTGGCCGTAATTGTTGATGAATACTCTGCATCGGCAAGCGAGATATTGGCAGGCGCTTTGCAGGACCTGGACAGGGCTACTATTGTGGGTAGGCGTTCCTTTGGTAAAGGCCTGGTGCAACAGCAATTTTCATTTAACGACGGTTCAGCAGTTAATTTAACCATTGCCAGGTATTATACGCCATCCGGGCGGTCAATCCAAAAATCGTACCGCGCCGGTGTGGACAGCTATCATAACGAAATTGCCGAACGGATGCGCAAAGGCGAATTATTTTCGGCACAAAGTAATTTGGACGACAGCATTTTTAAACGGCCATCTCCCTACCATACTGCAAACGGCCGCAAAGTATTTAGTGGCGGCGGCATTATGCCCGATGTTTTTGTACCGGCCGATACCACCGGTAACACCTACCTGGTGCAGGAACTTGGCGAGCAACAACTTTTTTCGGCTTATGTGATTGATAAGCTGCAACCGAAACTAAGCCAGTTTGCATCGGCCGAGGATTTTGTTAAGCAATATAACGTGAGTGATGATGAGCTTGACAGTTTCATTCTTTACGTTTCAAAAACTATAAAAGAAATAGATTCGCACGAATTAGCGCAATCAAAATCAACCATAAAAACGCTGCTAAAAGCTAATGC
>JBDUDE010000233.1:0-4890 GCA_040003105.1 Mucilaginibacter sp.
GGTATTTTAAGTACTATACCGGCGCCGAATAGTTTAGCCGCCTGGTAATGCCTGTCGAGCAGGTTATTAAGGTCTCCGCGAAAACAGGCCACCCCCATTTTTAACGATTCGTATTCAATAACATCATCCTCGCCCTTATGCGAAGTAGCAACTACCAGTTGAACGTTGTGGCGCACCATCTTTAACCGCTCAATCATACGATATAGCAGGCTTTTGCCTAAAACAGGCAGCATAACCTTCCCGGGTAGGCGGCTCGAGGACATCCTTGCCTGTATTATTATTACAGTTTTTTCTGCCATGGGCAAAGGTTTATAATTGGTTTCAGGCGTATTGAGCTTCAGGACACTTTACATTTTCATGTTGCAGGCTGAACCCTGCCAGGAAGTCTTCCTTTTTACCTTCAAATTTTATATAGCTGCTGCATAACTGCGCAATGTTTTTTGCCGAATTGCCGCCGTTTTGTATCGGCGCCAGCCGTTTCAATTCGTCCACATTAAAATACGAATGCACTTTTTTTCCAAGGGCAATGCCGGTATAAACCACGGTTGAATATTGCGTAACCAGTTCACAGCAATTGGCTATCATGTGGTTGGTGTTGCCGTTTTGATAAACCATAGTGCCCGCCGGCGCATATTTGCGGATTTCGGCTTCGGCGCGGTCAAATTTTTCATTGGGGTGCAGCTTAAAAAGCATCCGGCGGCCGGCGGCTATTTTTACAGCATGCTTTATAAATGCCGGCCGGTTCTCAAACCTGTAGGTTTCACGCATGTCTGACGTCGCCACCATTACATAGTCACGGAAAAGAAGATCATTCACCACAAACTCCCGGTGATTATCGTAATTGGGGATACCGGTAACCACCAGCTTCCTGGCATCGGTCCCATTTTTGGCGAAGTGGTTTTTATACCCTTCGGATGCCGCGCAATAAATATCGCAGATGTTGGTAGAGCCGTTTAACGAGGTATCGCCGGTAAAATAAGGCGCCATACCCAATGATTTTACAATGCCCGTTAAAACCGTGCGCTTATCAATCATCCCTTCCTGTACCCAAATGGTTTTTGTTTGCCTGAATTTATCAGCCACAATCATATCTGTGCAATAAACCACCAGGTCGTATTTGTTTTTAATCCCCCCATAGTCAACCCTTAAGCCATGTGTTTGCAGGTAATTTTCAGATTTCGCCCTGAACTGCCCCTTCAGCACCGTGCCATCTGCCAATGGCGTATATTTTATAATGGCCTTCAGAAAAGCGGAGTCGGGAAATAGCTGGCTAAACCAGCAATCGTAATCATTTTGCAGGTGCCCCGAAATTTGATGCATCTGCGTGGTTTGATTGATAGAGCCGGTGATAAATAATATCTTCTTCCGCATACAATAGCTTTCAATAGTTAATAAAACTAACAAATAGCTTGCGGCTTTTTAAGGCCCGGAAGAAATGTAACGCATACTTAATTTTGATTTAATACGCCACGGGCAAGGTGAATAAATTGTAAAATTTATAATACATTGACTTAATGATTTTTTAAGGAAATTTTAAAGTTGCTATTAGCTTTCCCGGCCAATAAATAATATTTTTATAGCCCATGCCAGCAGCCTTGCCATTAAAAAAAATCAGGATTATACAGCTTGTCGCTGTTATCTTTTTCACCGTATCCGGCGGGCCATACGGGCTTGAGCCATTATTAACCCATGTTGGCGAACACGGCGCATTATTGTTGTTAATTATAACCCCGATACTTTGGGATGTACCCGCAATTTTAACCGTGTTGGAGTTGAACAGCATGATGCCCATAACGGGCGGCTATTACAAATGGGTGAAATATGCGCTCGGTACCCGCTGGGGCTTTTTTGAAGGCTGGTGGACCTGGCTTTACACCTTTGTTGATTTGGCCATCTACCCGGGATTATTTGTGCTTTACGCTTCTTACTTCTTCCCGTCGCTGGCCCATTACCGTATCCCGATATGCTTGTGTGTGGTTTGGGCATCGGCAGGGCTTAATATCTTAGGCATCGTGCCGGTGGGAAGAACTGCTTTATTTTTAGGGGCGATAGTCTTTGCGCCTTTTATCATCATGTTTACGCTGTTTTTTGTTCATCATACCGGCGGCATACATATCCCTTCGCCATCGCTAAAGGGTGTTCCCTTCCCTTCATTAGGGGCAGGTTTATATGTGGTGATGTGGAACTGCCTGGGCTGGGACAACGTAACCACCTATGCCGAAGAGGTGGACAAACCGGTAAAATCATACCTGGTATCAATTTTCACAGCTTTTGTTTTGGTGATAGTGCTGTATGTTATGGTGATATTGGTTACCCAGCAAACCGGCATAAGCGCCGCTGTTTTGGGGGATAAAGGCTTCCCGGCAGTAGCCGAAATCATCAGCGGCAAATGGCTTGGCGGCTTGATTGCTTTTGCAGGCATGGCCAGCAGTCTCGGGATATACGCGGCAGTATTACTATCTGTTTCACGTGTACCAAAGGTTATGGCCGATGATGACCTGCTGCCTAAGGGACTCAACCGCCAGCACCGAAGATTTCAAACACCTTATATCTCTATCCTTGTTTGCTCAATAATTGTTAGCCTGATGATTTTGTGGCCCTTTGGCGACTTGCTGATTATTGATGTTACCGTATATGGCGCCGGCCTATCGCTCGAATACGTATCGCTGATAAAGCTGCGCCGCTCAGAACCCGATAAACATCGTCCATTCAAAATTCCGTTCGGCATCCCCGGGTTGTGCCTGATGATTTTGCTGCCGTTTACCGTTTATTTTGTTGCGCTGTTTGGCGCTTTTTCATCAGAGGAACACGCGGTGTGGGCGGCAGTTTTTGCTATTGTGGCACTATCAAGCGCCGAGCTGGTTTGGCGTATAATTGTGTGGCGGAAGCCGTATCATAACAAATCGTCATAGACACGCGATATTTTGCGTCTCCAAGTATCTTGTCAGTCCATCAATACAACCGGGCATGAATGGGCTCCCCTGTTTTGTAAATTAAATCCCCCGTTTAGGGTTAGTATCTTTTTAGCCTAATTTCTTAACTTTAAACTATTGACTTAAAGCGCATTGAGAAAATACATCCTTTAAACAAATCAACCAGGTATGAGCGATGTATACTATAAAAAAGAGGTTGTTAAAACCAACCCGTTTTGGGATGTTATCCTGCTCATTCTTCGTTTTTGGTTCGGGTATGTAATGATGACGAACGGAAAGGTATTTTTCGAGCTGTTTACGCCAACCGGGGATCGCACTTTTTTTGAGGGCCTGTTTGTTGGCAACGACATGCGTTTTCCGCTTCCGTTAATCATAGCCTTCGAAGCAAAAGGGGCAGAGTTTTTTGGTGGATTATTCGTTTTTTCAGGCTTGTTTACCCGTTTTGGCGCCGCTCTGGTTGCTCTTACTATATTGGTTATAAAACTGACAGCTAATTTAGGAGGAAACAAGGCTTTTGATGGCACAATTGCAGTCTCGTTTTGTTTATTTGCTATTGTATTTATGTATTGGGGCGGCGGCAAATATGCCATGGATGCGTTGTTTAAGACCTCCTAAATATCATGGACATGGCCAACATTCGCCTTTGATTTTTTTTGATCGCTGTTTTACCCATAAGTGTAACAATAATGTAAATAATAATCTATTAAATCTACCTTTTTGGTAGGTAATAAAATTATTTTTTATATTTGTCACCGTAATGATTGACCATTACAACACAGGGGCCGGTTGCCGGGGAAACATTTTCAATTGCAATTGGGATGGTTACCCGGAGATGGTTCGAATCCATCCCCTGTAACTCTCTTCATAATTTAGGTTTATAATTGGTTAGAATGAGCTCCCGCCCGGGGGCTCTTCTTGTTTTAATTCATCATACCATTGTTGCTGTAAATATCAACGCCGATATATTCGGGAATATCTCGGCTGTATTTTTTACGGTAGTCCTGCGGGGTAAGGCCGGTTATCTTTTTAAACACCTCGCGAAAGGTTTTGATATCGTTATAGCCGGCATCGTACATTAAGATATTAATATTCTGCGCACCTTTTTCAAGTGCTTTCTTAGCGGCCTCTATTTTCACGCGTTGCAGGTATTCAAACGGGGTATTTTGGGTTGCTTTTTTAAACCTGCGGATAAAATTGCGCTTGCTCATATTGGTATGCTCGGCAATTTCATCAATGTTGAGCTGCTGCTGATGGTTTTCCTCGATATAATGCTGCGCTTTTAGTATATCAACATCATTATGCTGGTGCTGGCCCTTAAACACGGCAAAGTGCGATTGATTCGTCCTGTCCATATCCAGGCTAAACATTTTACTGGCCCACACACCGATGTCGCGCCCGAGGAATTTATCCAGCAGGTACAATACAAGGTTTAACGACGAAAATGCGCCCCCGCTGGTATAAATGCCCCGGTCATCGGTTATCACCATGTCCGACAGGAAATTCACCTCCGGGTAACGGCTGGTAATATCTTCTTTATCAAACCAGTGCGAGGTGCACGAGCGGCCATTAAGCAAACCGGCCTCGGCCAAAAAGTAGCTGCCTGAGCATAAACTGGCTACCTCGGCCCCTTTTTTGTTCATGCTGCTTACCCAATCGATAAGTTTTTGATGTTTTTGGGGAGTTGTGCCCCTGTCGCCATAAAATGCCGGCACGATGATAAGCCCTGGCTGTGCTACGTTCTTAAAATCGCTGTACCCGATATAGGGCTCCGGATTACGCATGAAATTATTTTCCGGGGTTTCGCCCACCAGGTTAACTTTAAAAGGCAACGGCTTACCTGTCTCCTTATACAGGCGGTTGGTATGGATAAACATATCCATGGCCCCCGACACTGTCGACAGCACGGCATCTTCATGAATTAAAATCGCGACTTCTTTCATAGGTTTTTGTGATATAA
>JBDUDE010000983.1:0-4874 GCA_040003105.1 Mucilaginibacter sp.
TCTTTATGATAATAGTCAAACATTGACAGGTTGGTATCATAGAACCGTACGCCCGACTCATACGTGCCGAGCCACAAAATGCCGCCACTCTTGTAAATACAACCAATTGAATTGTTTTCGCCTGTGGTGGCGTTATCATCACTTATATATTTTTTAAAAGTGCCTTTCACTTCGTCAAAAAGGTCGAGCCCGCCTTCGGTTGCTATCCATATTTTTTTTTCGGTGCTGTTGGCTAATGCAAACACATTGTTATTAACCAACGAATTTATATTACCCGCCTGGCGCGAAAAATTGGTGAAGGTTTTGGTTTTTATGTTAAAAAAGTCCAGGCCGCTGCCCAACGTGCCAATGTATAGGTTGCCATCATTATTTTTAAAAACAGTGTTTATTTGATTGCTGCTCAAGCTGTTTTTACCGCCATGCAGGTATGTTTTTGTAAAGCCTGTGTTATAGTTAAATTGTATAAGCCCGCCGCTGGTGCCAAGCCACAAGTTGCCATCGTTATCTTCAACTAATGAATTGATGTGATGGCTTTCAATATCATCCTGATTTTTGGTGTAGAAAAACCTTTTGAATTTTTTTGTTTTTAAGTCGAGCAAGTTAAGACCCGAATAGGTGGCTACCCAGATGTTATTTTTACTGTCCTCGAAAATATAATTTACATCGGGGCTCGACAGGGAGGCCTCGTCATCTTTATTGGCCCTTAATGTGTTAAAGCTGTTACTTTCGGGATTATATTCGCTTAAGCCACTGCCGCTGCCTATCCACAAATGGCCTTGCCTGTCTTCAAACAGGTGTGTTATATCATTTGCCGGTAACGAATGAGGGTCGCCCGCTTTGTGCCTGTAGATAGTAAAATTATAGCCATCGTAACGGTTAAGCCCATCATCGGTTGAGAACCACATATAGCCCAGGTGGTCTTTTATGATTGACTTTACATCGCTTTGCGAGAGGCCATTTTCAATAGTGAGCGATGAGAATTTTACTACTTTGTTTTGGGCTGATATATTAACCGTGAGCGCTAATAAACCGCAGCTTAACAATAACAGGCGCAAAGTAAACAGCTTGAAACAGGGATTCAACATTAGCGGTATTTTGTTTACAGTTATGTCGGTTGGCGCAATGTCGCCTGGAAGCAACAAATGGCATGCCGAAGTTAAATTGAACTGTTACTGCCTTTTACGTTATTTTTTTGTAAAGGTTATGTTATCGAAAGAGGCGGGAATATAGCCGGCAAATATGCTGGCGAAAATTGATAAACTATTCAGCGCCGGCAGCTTCGGGCGTTTGAATTTGGTTTAAAGAGAGGGGGATTAGTTTTTGGGTTTTCAGGAAAGTAATGGTCACGATGGCCAGCGTCATGGTGCCGCCAAAAATAACCGATGGGACTGTTCCCAGCAATTTAGCCGCTGTGCCCGATTCAAATGCGCCAATTTCGTTTGATGAGCCGATAAACATGGAGTTTACCGCCGAAACCCTGCCGCGCATGTGGTCGGGGGTTAACAATTGCATAATGGTGCCACGGATGATAACGCTCACACTGTCAAAAGCCCCCTCCGTAAATAAGAAGATTAATGATAAATAAAAGCTATGTGAAAGGCCAAAACATATAATTGAAAGCCCAAAACCTGTAACCGCGATGAGTAGGTTGCGCCACGGCTTGCCCATAGGCGAAAAGCGCGCCATTGCCAGCATAGTTAATACTGCACCTAACGACGAGGTGGCACGCATTATACCTAAACCTTCTGACCCAACCTTTAATATGTCCTTGGCAAAAACAGGCAAAAGGGCGACCGCCCCACCAAAAAATACCGAAAATAAATCCAGGCTCATGGCCCATATCAACATTTTGCTTTTAAAAACAAAATCGATCCCTTCTTTTAAGCTATCCCAAATATTTTCTTTGGGGATAAATACCGGCGGGTAGGCACGCAGCCGGTAAATTAAAATAATTGACAACACCAGGAAGCCAAGGATAACGCTGAAAGCTGCGGTTATACCATAAAAGCCATAGATTAACCCGCCTGCCGCAGGACCAAGAATTGAGGCTATTTGCCAGCTGGAGCTGCTCCATGTACTGCCGTTGGGATAAATCTCCTTCGGGATGCTATGTGCATAAATGGTAAACGTTGCCGGCCCGTAAAATGCACGTGCGAGGCCATTTAAAAATATCATGACATAGATTATGGGTACAATCCACCCATAATGCAGGTAAGGGGCAATGCTTTTCATCGTAACTGTAAACATTACCACCGAAGCAAAAAATACCAACCCGGATATGGTGAGCAGCATTTTTCGTTTCTCCGATTTATCGGCCACATAGCCGCCGTATAATGCAATACATACCGCAGGAATGGCCTCGCACAAGCCGACAAGGCCCAGTGCAAAAGCACTGCCGGTAACGTGGTAAATGTAAAAGCCAATTACAACGGCCTGCATCTGGTAAGCAAACGTAAAGAAAAACCGCATGCCCAGGTACGAGCGGAAATCTTTATAGCGTAGCGCTGCAAATGAATCTGTTTTGGTTTTACTGTCGCCTTCGGTTGCCAATGAGGTGGTTTTTATGAAGCGGCAAAATTAAGGGTTACGGGCTAAGAATTGTTTGGCGGGTGCAATATTTTGTGTTTGCGGGCAGAAAATTATTAAAAAAAACGGGCTTACCAAGTTTTTTAACTCCGTAAGCCCGGCCTGATTATCGATGCTATTAATTCAACCCGTGCTGGTCTATCAAATACATCAGCGATGCCATAGATGCCGCGCCTAATTCAAGCTCGCGTTTGTTTACGTTTTCAAACACATCGTTCGGGGTATGGTGCACATCAAAATAACGCTGCGAATCGGGCATAAAGCCAATCAATACAACCCCTTTTGATTTTTCTGCAAGCGGGCCGATATCGCTGCCGCCGCCACCTGCGGTCAATAAGCCGGAGCCATAAGGGGTTAGTAATTTGCTCCAGTTGTTGCTGATTTTCTCAATCCGGGCTGGCGAAATACCTTCGAATGTGAAGCCGCGCGGTGTAAAACCGCCCAGGTCCGACTCGATGGCAGCAATGTGTTCCTCTTTATTATGGTCAGCAAGTTCGGCGTATTTAATGCCGCCACGGTCGCCGTTTTCTTCGTTCATAAAAAACACGGCACGTATGGAGTTTTTAGGCTTATAACCCGTTGCCTTTAGCAAGCGCAAAGCTTCAACAGATTGCATTACACCAGTGCCATCGTCATGGGCGCCTTCGGCCAAATCCCATGAATCAAGGTGGCCGCCAACGGTAATAAATTTATTAGGGTTTTCGGAACCTGTCATTTCGCCGACAACATTAAATGAAGGTGCATCCGGCAGGTGCTCACAATTTTGTTTAAAGTAAAATTTAACAGCCGGCAACGATTTCATTTTAAGCATGGTGCTTAACGTATTTGCGTCTTTTGTGGATATAGCCGCAGCCGGGATATTAACTCCGTCTTTGTTATAGGCTGTTGCACCGGTGTGCGGGTAAAAGTCAAGGCTTTCGGTTAATGAGCGAACAATTACGCCAACCGCGCCATATTTAACAGCAGCAGCAGGCCCGGCAAAACGTTGGTCGCCGGCGGTACCGTAAGCCCGGAGGGTTTCAATAAACCTGGGGTCGAACGGGCGGTTAAAGAAAACTATTTTGCCTTTAATAACGCCTGCGCCTAATGTTTCCAGCTCTTTCAGGCTTTGCACTTCAATTATTGGTGCAGTCAAGCCGTTTTTTGGCGTGGCAACCGTCATGCCTAAAGCGGCTATGTGTACACTTATTCTTTTATCACCTTTAATAATAGCGCCTTCTTCTTTAGCACCGCGTACCCAATGCGGCACCATTACAGGTTGCAGGTATACCTTGTCGAACCCGTAGCTTTCCATCAATTTTTTACCCCATTCCACAGCTTTTTGTGCATTGGCCGAACCGCTTATACGTTGACCGATATTTTTACACAAATAATGCAGGTTGCTGTAACATTGGCCGTTAACCAGTTCTTCGTCGTATATTTTACGGATCATTAGAGAGTCCTGCGCGTTAGCAAGGCTGCCGATTAAAATTAATGTAGATAGGAGAGTAAGTTTTAGTTTCATTTTATTAGTCAGTTATGCGGTAAATATAGGGAAAGTGGAAGTAAGGTGGATGAAATTAATAGCGACTGGATATGCCAAAGCCACCTAATTGTTTTCTTTAATTATTTTCAAAAGATAAACTATCCGGTCACGATATCTTATCCCAACTCAACCCGTCCTGCTTTATTTTAAATGACTGATGCAGGATTTGATTTTCGGGTGCGGCCAATTGCGGGTCTTTTTCAAAAATAGTTTCTACAAATTTACGTACCTGTATCAGCAACTCCTGGTCGGTAACCAGGTTGGCTACTTTTAAATCGAGCACGCCGCTTTGCTGGGTGCCCTCAATATTACCCGGGCCGCGCAATTGCAGGTCGGTTTCGGCAATCTCGAAACCATTGTTGGTTTTAACCATGGTATTTAGGCGTATACGGCCATCGTGGCTCAACTTATGGCTGCTCATGAGTATACAGTATGATTGTTCGGCGCCACGGCCCACGCGGCCGCGCAGCTGGTGCAATTGCGACAGCCCGAACCGTTCGGCATTTTCAATAATCATCACCGATGCATTCGGAATATTTACACCAACTTCAATTACTGTGGTGGCAACCATTATCTGGGTTTCGCCTTTTATAAAGCGGTTCATTTCAAACTGCTTGTCGGCGGGTTTCATTTTGCCGTGTACTATGCTTATCCTGAAATCTGGCAGCGGAAATTCCTGCGACATTGCCTCGATACCGTCCATCAAATTTTTAAGGTCCAGCTTTTCGCTTTCCTGTATCAGCGGGTAAACTACGTAAACCTG
>JBDUDE010000727.1:0-4870 GCA_040003105.1 Mucilaginibacter sp.
CAAAATACCTGCCCGTACCCGGAATTTTGGTACCATCAACCAATGTGCTGGCCACCGGCAGTACATTTACACCTGATGTTCCCCCGGCCAGCTATACCAATGCCGGGCTTACTTATAACTTCGGTTTTATGAATGTTTCAGGCTGCGTTGGCGCAGGCGAAACTTCGACCGACATTGCCCACCTGCCGGGGACAGCACCGCTTGCCCCACTGGTTGTCGGCAACACGGTTATTAATATCTTAGTGGTGTACATTGTTCATGGTGGCGGCGTAGGCGGCCCAGGTGGTCCGGGTGTCTACCTTGACGCCTTTAACGAAACAACAGGTGCTTTCCTTGATAACTTTTTTGTTACCAGTATAGCACCTGATAATTCTTTGACTTCAAACGTTAACGTATATGGCTCTTTAGCCGTTGTACCGAATGCGGAAACGCTCGTGGCTTCTGCCCATCCCATTAACACGCCGATGGTTGTAAACAGTGCGGCGGTTTTTGATAAATGGGTAAAGCTGGAAGGCCCGGCGGGCAACCCGGTAATAAGCGGACATAGCCTGAACTTAGGCGTAGGTGCTTCAACCCCTTCGGATATAACTGCGTTTGCGTTTTATAAAGACCGTGCATCAGTTTATATCACCGGAGGCTACGAGAGCCCTGATATTCTGCTATTTACACCATTCAGCGCCACTGCATTGGGCACGTTATTGCCTGTCGGAAGCTCCTCTGTATTGCCCGGCGTGCATTATGGGTTTGCTGCGGTAGTGCATAATGATTCGGCCTACGAGGTAAGCACCAAAGTAACGTTCTGGAACATCCCCGGTGGCGTTGGCACATCGGGCGCAATGCTTGATACGCAAACGGTTGTTATTCCTGCCACCAGTTCTGCAACTGTTATATCGTCTTTGCCGTTTATTAATGCAGGCGGCCATACCTGTGCGGTGGTTAGTATTGATACTGACGATTCACCATGCCAGTTTAATCCAACCTCGTCGGCAGATTCGGTTAACATTCCGAACCCGCTGCCTGTTGGTCACAACTGTGCGGCCTGGAGAAATACCAACACAACAAGTGTAAGCCCCGGAGCGGAATGGTTTTTCGAAATTGCCTTAGGCGATATCGGCCATTACGGAGACGCACCGGTAGGGATCCAGTTCAACGTGCAGCATGCGGCAGTAGATTTTGCCCGCAATGAAGAGGCCTTTAAAATAATTAAAGCAAACGCGCGTATTTATGCTAAAACAGCTCCTTACCTCATCCCCGCGCTTAGGGCAAAACTACCTGTGGCCGAAATAAAGCCTGTGGTTTCGCTGGTTTCAAAAGGCGAAATAAAGGACATGCAGGGTGAAGGGTACTTACTGGCCTTCGCAGACAAAACCCAAACCGGTTTCAAGGTTTCGGGTGTAGTGCCTAAAGATGCCAAGCCTGGTGATACTTTCCTTGTTCAGTTAACGGCCAATTATCCAAAAACAGGGCGTCTTCCTGCGAAGTCAATAGGCTTCCTGCAGATCCTGGTGGTGAAAGATAATTTGCGGGCAAGATTATATAAGTAAAATCGGTTCAACCTGTTCGCTGTATACATTCGTAATACAAAGAATATAAGGGTTTCATTCCGTTAGGGATTGAAACCCTTTTTATTTGGCGGTTACCGTGGCCCGATGTCATTACGTTAAGAAAACCAATGCATAAGGCCCCCTCTAAATCTCCCCCGGTTGGGGAGACTTTAGCTTCGCATGCGTTTAATTTCTTGAGTGTAAGGCTAAAATACCTCAACTTAGCGACATAACGCGCAATGGCTCAGCAAGTTTCTGGATACAAATATTTACGTCGTTTCAATAATCTGTATATCCCTTCCATCCTCAACCCGCAACACCGATAATGCAGCCAAAAACATAAACACCCCGGCTATAACCAATGCGTAAATGGCATGGCCGTTATAAAAGTGCTTCACGATGGGGCCGCCTATGATGCCGTTAACTATTTGCGGGAAAGTGATAAAGAAATTGAATATCCCCATATACACCCCGATTTTTTTGGCGGGGATGGAGCTGGAAAGGATTGCATAAGGCATCGCCAAAATACTGCCCCATGCAAGGCCGATACCTATCATCGGTAAAATAAGCAGGTAATCGTTTTGAATAAAAAATATTGATATTAACCCAATTCCGCCCATAGTTAACGAGAAAGCATGTGCTTTTTTACGGCTTGTTTTGCGCACTATCCAGGGCAAAGACAAGGCGTAAACGGCAGATACGGCATTGTAAATACCAAACAGTGCGCTTACCCAATTACCAGCTTTATTGTACGCCGCGGAGGACGTGTCACCTGCCGGGATATGATACACGTGGTCAACAATAGCGGGAGTGGTAAATACCCACATGGAAAACAGCGCGAACCACGAAAAAAACTGAACCAGACCAAGTTGTTTCATAGCCTTCGGCATATTGGCCAGGTCAGATATAATCTCGGCTATTCCGCCCTTTTTAACAGTATCTTTTGGCTCAGGCTCGTGAAATTTCGCATACTCTTCGGGCGGATATTCTTTTGTTCGTACTATCGTCCATATTATACTGGCTATTAAAACAAAGCCGCCAACATAAAAGGAATACAACAGATTATCCGGAACAATTCCCGGCGCAGCCGTTGAAGCAATTCCACTCCAGTTGGCAAAAACATAAGGTAACCATGACCCGATCACAGCACCCACCCCTATCAAACAGGTTTGCATCGAAAAACCCGCATCGTGCTGACTATCAGGTAAATTATCGGCAACCAATGCGCGAAAGGGCTCCATCGCCACGTTAAATGATGCATCCATTATCATCAGCATACCCGCACCGACCACAATCGGTGGAATGATGGCAGCCAGCATGGATGAATTCGGCATAAAAAATAAGGCGAGACCAGATAGAATGGCACCGGTTAAAAAGTAAGGGCGACGGCGGCCAAGACGGTTCCAGGTGCGGTCGCTATAATGACCGATTATGGGCTGCACGATCATGCCTGTAATAGGCGCGGCCAGCCAAAACCACGATAAATGCTCCACATCGGCGCCGAAGGTTTGCAGTATGCGGCTGGCGTTCCCAGTTTGCAGGGCAAAGCCAAACTGTATACCCAAAAAGCCGAAGCTCATGTGAAAAATCTGCCAAAAACTCATTTTCGGTTTTTGCAAAATGCCGCGTGTTGCCATATTATATTAGGTTCATTTTATTATTCATTTGGTTGGTTGGTTCATTGGTTCACTGGTTCATTGGTTCATTGGTCTGCTTCGTTAGCCGTCACGTCGGTTTATCGGACTTTTCACCAATGAACCAGTGAACAAATGAACCTTATCAGAACTCCAGCAGCATCCCGCTTGCGGCGGGCAGCTTAATTGTTACTCCATCATTTATGTCGTGGCTGAAAAATTTTGCCCCGCTTAAAATATCGGTAAATTCCACCGATGTGTTTGTCTGCAGCTTATGACGCAAATCATCCGGGAGTTTTACAATAATGTTTTGTTCTGAACGGTTAAAATTGGCAATTACTAATATACGTTGTTTGGCGGTATACCTAACAAAAATGTAAAGCTTTGTGTTAAAGCCGGGTTGGTGCTCGTTGGCCACCATCAGCTCGTAAAAACTGCCGGAGTTTAACGCTTCATTATTATGTACGGCGTTCAGCAAATTGCTATAAAAACTGCGCAGGCTTTTTTGTTCTGCGGATAACTGCCCGCCATCGAATTTACCGTTGTTAACCCATTTTTGATGCTCGGGCACACCCCAATAATCAAATATACTGGTACGGCCGTCATCCCCGCCAAAACCTTCGGCTCCGGCGCCGGGTTCGCCAACTTCCTGGCCGCTGTAAATCATTACCGGGCCTGTGGCTAAAGTGGCGGTAATAACCATGCCGGGTATGGCATACCATGGGTTGCCGGCAAAATCGCGCGAGGCTATGCGTTGCTCGTCGTGGTTTTCCATAAAGCGCAGCATGTGTTCGTCGATGCCGTTGCTGTCGTTATGCCAAACGTGGTTGATGTCCCAGGTGGTGGCATTCGGTTCATCGCGGGTTAAGCGACGGATGGCATCGTAAAGGCCAACTTTATCATATAAATAGTCAAACTTACCGGTATTGATATACTTGCTGTAAAGCGAACTGTTATAAGCTTCGCCGATAAACACCAGCCCGGGGCGTTCTGTTTTTAGCTTTGGTATTACCCATCCCCAAAATTCAAAGGGTACCATCTCCACCATATCGCAGCGGAAACCATCCACACCTTTGGCTGCCCAAAAATGCAGGATATCGTACATCTTGTTCCAAAGCGGCGGTATGGGGTCGAAATGCGGGGTGCGGTTGTTTTGATAATCAACGCCGTAGTTCAGCTTCATGGTTTCGAACCAATCATTTATTGAGGGTGAGGCTGAAAACACATCGTTGCCGGTTGCTTTTGCGGGATGCTCGTCAAACTTGCCATCCTTCAGCGGACTTTTAAATTCGTCACCACCTGGGTTATACCCTCCCGGAACCACGAAGTGCTGATTGGGCATGTAGTAAAAATCATTTTTAGGACTGAAGGCCTTTGCAGTATCATCATCCTGTCCAAAATCCCTTACTCCAGCCGGTTTCGCGTCCGAGCCATAGGTGCGGGCCACATGGTTGGGCACGCAATCCATCAATACTTTCAAGCCATTTGCGTGGGCGCGTTTTATCAGTGCCTCGTACTCGCCCATCCGGTTTTTTACGTCGACGGCCAAATCCGGGTCGATATCGTAATAATCCTTTATGGCATAAGGTGAGCCGGCGCGACCTTTCACAATATCAGGGTCATCGACTTTGATGCCAAATGCGGAATAATCCGTCATGGTGGCATGCTCGATAACACCGGTAAACCAAACAT
>JBDUDE010000622.1:0-4863 GCA_040003105.1 Mucilaginibacter sp.
TGGCTAAGCATTGTATTGATTTATTGGAAGATAAGTAGCTCAACATCGCGTCATTATAAGGAACGAAGCAACCTCTGCACATGCTAATCAACGAAGCAAAACCTATATGGTGACCTATCAGCCGCATTTAGGTCCGCACAAACATCGGGGTTCATGAATGTCCTGCGAAGAGATTGCTTCGTTCCTTACAGCAATGACGGGTTTATATAGCTTCCTAATTTAAAATCTTTCCGACTTTCCGGACTCCCCCTCACGTCTTATCCGCCACCACCGGTTTCATCTTTTTCATAGTCGATTTCTTCTCATCCTGTCCGCTACCCAGCAGGTAACCCCATGGTTTAAGGCTGTCAACACGGTCGAATATGATTTTAAAAATGGCCATTATGGGGATGGACAAAAACATACCGGATAACCCCCAAATCATTTCACCTAAAATTATCCCTAAAAATGTTATCAGCGCGTTCAATTTTACCTTTGACCCTACAATGGTGGGTAACAAAACATTTGAGTCGACGATATGGATGCCCAGCACCGAGACAGCCACAAGCGCAGCTGAATTGATGCCGCCGGTAGCAAACGTTATCAGGGTGCTTAAAAACAGGGCTGTAAAGATACCCAGGTAGGGTATAAGATTGAATAGTGCCACTATTATGCCGAGCAGCACGGCATATTTAACACCTATTATCCAAAATAGCGTACATGCAATGCAGGCAACCACAAACATTTCCAACAACAGCCCCAATATGTATTGCCGCAATATGCTTTGTATATTTCCAACAATATCGCGCACAACCGCCTCGTAATTATCGGTAAACACCCATACAATAAAATGGATCAGCAGAGTGCGGTAAAGCAGGATGAAAAACGTAAAGATGAGGATAAACAAGTAAAACAGCGCCAGCGATGATATTGCACCGAACGTTGTGCCTAATACATCGGCTCCTGATTCCATTATTTTTTTTGTTGTACTGTTTACGTAGCTCATCTGCTTTTTAGTAGTTATATGAAAGGCGCTTTGAATCCAATCCTTAAGGTTATCAAGCGATTGGCTTACCTGCCCTTTAAGCTGTGGCCAGTCGCTGGCCAGGTTTGATATTTGCGAACCGACGAGGTATATAATACCACTAATAAATGCCAGCATCAAGAGAATAGCTAATAAGCATGCGATGGCCCGGGGCAGGCGTAGTTTACGCTCTAAAAAACTGGCCATTGGGTACAGGAGTATGGCAAATAAAAAGCCGAAAATTAACGGGTCGAGCACTTCTTTACCCTGGATGATGATGTATCCGAGCGATAGCAGGCCAATAAGAACCAGCGATAATCTTTCGTAAAACGGGTGAGCGGGTGTTTTTGCCGGCATATTCAGGGGATGTTAAGTAGACGAATCAACACAATTATAATTTATTAGTTTGAAGATAATGATAATTGAATAATAATATTTTTTCATTGACGATTTGTAGAGGCACCATACTTTGTGTCTTTGGAACTATGTTGTTGTGGCGTTTTTGGCAGATATTTTGCTTTATACCTTACTTATTTACCTACAGAAAAACGCATCATGGCAAAGTATTCAGAAAAAGCAGGAGAAAAGGTTGAAAAAACCATGCATGAAATGAAAGAAGGCAAGCTAAAAAGCAGCAGCGGCAAAAAAGTAACCAGTAAAAAACAAGCTATTGCAATAGGCCTCTCGGAAGCCCGTAAAGAAGGGGCGAAGGCGCCGAAGAAGAAGGCGTCATGACTATTTGATAAATCTGAATTTATCAGGTTTAAAAAAGGCGCGGCTCAACCTGCGCCTTTTTAATTATTATTCCTTCAATTTGCTTGCGGCCCAATCCACAAGCTTCCCTTTCTGGTCTAAGGCAGCAAGCTTTTCAACAGTTGAGTTTTTAACATGGTCAGTGTCTAAATTGTATTTGGCCACTACCTGCCGCAAACCGGCTACTTTTGCATTAAGGGTGTTTTTATCATCCTTGTGCTGCAAAACATATTTGGTATACCCACCCATATAAATCATCAGCAACGAGGGATTTTTGTCGCTGATATCGGCAAGGGCATGGGTTATGCTGATAGTAATATCCGGGCTCCCGCTTATCCAAGCTACCAGGAACCTGTTGGCAGCCATTAGCTTATCCTTGTCTTCCGAAGATGGGGCGTTTTGAAGCCAGTCCACGGTTTTTATGACATCAGCTTCGTACTTTGGGAAATCTTCTTTTACCTTAAGGGTATAATTTTCAGGTACAGGGAAAGTTTGGGCTGTGGCTTTGAAGGTGGTGAAGCTTATCAAAAGCATAGCAACGAATAAAATTTTTTTCATGTGACGAGGAATTTATAAGATTGAAGGTAACAAAAATAAAATTAAATGCCAGGCCCTTCCCATTAGGTGTGAGGTTGGAAATTTTTTATTTCACTCCCGTAAACGCATCCAAAATATCCATCAACACAATCGCCTCGTCAATCGAACATGGATTTGGCCCTTCATTGTTAAAGTAAGCCACAATTTTTTCAATCATAGGGTGCTGAATATTTTCCGGATGGGTGAAATTTAGCGTTTGTTCATCCTCGTCAGTTTTCCAATTGATAAAAGTGCCAAAGAATGGGAAGGTGATTTTTCCTTTTGTCCCGATGATTTCGCAGGAATCTATTACCTGGTTTTCCGCAACATTAAAACACCAGGAGCCATTTACCACCACACCGTTTTTAAACAATATCTGGCCGCTCACGTGGTCATCTGCCGGGGTCTCGCCAGCCTGGTTAAGTGAAAAGCCAAAGTATTGTTCCGGCTCGCCGAAGTACAGTAGCATCAAATCAAGCTGGTGCGGTGCCAGGTCGTGAAAGTAGCCGCCGCCTGATAATTCGGGATGCACCCGCCAGTTACTTACAACGTCGACCGCTGAGCCGGGCTTGTGGCTTTTCCACATTCTTATTTGTACGGTGCGCACATCGCCAATCACCTTGCTTTCCAGTAACTGCTTTATTTTTAAAAACATAGGCAGGCCACGGCGGTAATGGGCAACGGTTAGCTTTTGGTTGGGGTGCTGTTTCACCGCTTCCGCAATTTGCCTGGCTTCGGCGGCGTTGCGCGTAACTGGTTTTTCAACGTACACATTGAACCCTTTGCTAAGTGCCGCTATTGCATAAGGAGTATGCAATAACGGGGGTGTAGCAATATAAACCGCATTTATACGGTTATCAGCCATCAATTCATCTGCGTCGCTGTACCAGGTACCCACACCATGGCGTTGGGCATAATCAGCTGCTTTTTCGGCATCCCGGCGCATTACAGCTACAAGGCAGCTGTTAGCTACTTTGTTAAATGCCGGTCCGCTTTTTTTTTCGGTTACGTTACCGCAGCCGACGATTCCCCAGTTTGTTTTAGACATATCACTTTGGTGAAGAAACAAGAGGTCAAGAGTCAAGATAAAAACGATCTTCCTATCTTGATTCTTGACTCTTGATTTCTTGTTTCTATTTTAATATTTCCTCAATTTTATTCAATTCCTCGCCTGAAAACACAATATTATCCAAACATTTCAAAGAGTCTGCCAATTGCTCAGGGCGGCTGGCGCCGATGAGAACAGATGTTACCCTACTATCTTTTAATAACCATGATAACGCCATTTGCGCCAGTGTTTGGCCACGCTGAACTGCAATATCATTCAATCTTTTTATCTGGCTGATACGCGCTTCCGTCACCTGGCTTTCCTGTAAAAAACCGGTAGCTTTTGCTGCGCGTGAATCGGCTGGGATACCGTTCAGGTATTTGTTGGTTAACAGCCCTTGCGCCAATGGCGAAAACGGGATGCAACCCACGCCGTCGTGCTCAAGCACATCCAGCAAGCCGCCTTCAGCCCAACGCTCAAACATGGAGTATTTGGGCTGATGGATAAGGCATGGTGTGCCCAATTTTTTTAATATACTGATGGCTTTATCTGCCTCATCTGCGGGGTAGTTTGATATGCCGGCATAAAGGGCTTTTCCCTGCCGTACAATCAAATCCAGCGCGCCCATGGTTTCTTCCAGCGGGGTTTCCGGGTCAGGGCGGTGATGGTAAAATATGTCCACATAATCAAGCCTCATCCGTTTAAGGCTTTGGTCGAGGCTTGATACCAGGTATTTTTTAGAGCCCCAGTCGCCATAAGGGCCGTCCCACATGGTGTAGCCGGCTTTGCTCGATATAATCAACTCATCCCGGTAACCGCGAAAATCTTCATGTAATAGCTTCCCGAAATTCGTTTCAGCCGAGCCCGGCGGCGGGCCGTAATTATTGGCCAAATCAAAATGGGTAATGCCGCTATCAAAAGCCAGGTGCAAAATTTTACGAAAGTTTTCTTCCACATCAACGCCGCCGAAATTATGCCAAAGCCCCAGCGATACAGCCGGCAGTTTAATGCCGCTTTTTCCGCAGCGTCGGTATTGCATGTTTTTATATCTTTCAGATGAGGGTAGATAAGTCATTTGGTTATCTTTAGTTTGAGCGCTAAAAGTAATATTTTTTGGGAAGAAAGTAGGTGTTTTTGTGGCAAGAAACGACATGCTTATCAGTCCGTACAGCTGTGAGGAACGAAGCAACCTCTAATAAGGACAATCATGAACCTCAACTTTTGTGGCGACCAAAATGCGGCGTTTAGGTACCCGCAAAATTTTTGCTCCGTTGAGTAGCACGCGCAGAGGTTGCTTCGTTCCTTATAATGACGTGTTTATAAGTTACTGATTATCAGTATGCTTTTTTTAACGTCATTGCTATTTTTTTCAGGGTTTACCCCTGATGGAGACTTGCAATGACAAAGTTTTAAATGACTAACCTTTATTTCACCACCGGCAAAATTATCTTCGATTGGTTTTGATAAATGTTAATAGTTTCCT
>JBDUDE010000781.1:0-4847 GCA_040003105.1 Mucilaginibacter sp.
AACTCAAATACCCCATATTTACCTTTAAAACATCACCAAATATGAAATACAAATTATTAGGCCGCTCTGGCCTTAAAGTTTCTGAATTGTGCCTAGGCACCATGGGCTTTGGCACCGAAGGCGGCTGGGGCGCCGAAAAGGACGCCAGCTTCGAAATTATGGATGCCTTTGCCAATGCCGGCGGAAATTTTCTCGACACAGCCAACATTTATAAACTTGGCACCAGCGAAAAAATTATAGGCGACTACATCAGCAACCACGACCGCGATTATTTTGTGCTGGCCACCAAATACAGTTTAAAGGATAACGTCACCAATCCCAATGCATCGGGCAATAACCGTAAAAATATGATGCGCAGCGTAGAGGAAAGCCTCAAACGCCTAAAGACAGACTTTCTTGATATTCTTTACCTCCACATTTGGGACGACATAACCCCTATTGATGAAGTAATGCGCGCCATGGACGACCTTATAAAGCAAGGCAAGGTAAATTATGCCGCCATAAGCGATACCCCCGCCTGGGTGGTTGCCAAAGGAAATACGCTGGCCGAATTAATGGGCTGGAGCCAGTTCATTGCCCTGCAGGTTGAATACAGCCTGCTGTCGCGTACTCCTGAACGTGAGCTGATACCGATGGCTAAACATTTTGGTATTACCGTTACGCCGTGGGCACCGCTTGGCGGGGGCGCGTTAACCGGCAAATACCTGCGCGGCGAACAAGGCCGCATAAAAGCAGAAAGCGTGCGCCGTAACGACCGCAGCACCGAAATTACAAAGGTTGTGATGGCAATTGCCGAAGAGCTTGGCACAACACCCGGTAACGTTGCATTAAAATGGACCATGCAGCAAGGCTTTTCGTCCATTCCGATTGTTGGTGCCACCAAACTGGGCCAACTGGAAGATAACCTTAAAACTGTTGATGTTGAGTTAAGCGCGGAACATTTGAAACGCCTTGACGAGGTGAGCGCCATACAACTTGGCTTCCCCGGTGATTTTTTCAGGGAGGATGCTGTTAGGGTAAATAGCTTCGGCGGATTTTATGATAAGGTGGAGAAGAGGTGACGATTTGACGATTTGATGATGTGTTGATTTGAAAATTTGAAGATTTGAAATGTGATTTTAAAGAGCCGTAGGTCAATGTTATCAAGTTAAGCTTTTTGCCCTCTTTCCGCGCAGCGAAAAGAGGGCAGGTCCAGCGAAGCGTCGACCGGGTGAGTCGATATGCGAGCGATATTCGCGCTAATGCATTTGCGTAAATGCTCTCGTGTCGACTCATCCCATCCGCTGGCTAGCCGATCACGCGCCGACCTTCCCTATCGCAAGCGATAAAAAGGGTGAGCTGCAATATTTCTCTTAAACTCAGCCCATTCGTAGCCCCGGATTTCAACCCGACGAATATGAAAACAATAAACCCTTGTTTCCAGCCGTGGCTTTCAACAAGGGTTTTGTTCTTGCGAACTAAATAAGGTCTAGGGGCTGCATAAAAATAAGGCAAAAATGCATGTTTGCACACCCGTATTATCACCCAATTTTCTTAGGTGTTTTCCGCATATTTTTTGCGTAAAAACCGCAGTTTTTAACTTTAAGTATGATTTTAGTAAATTATAATTATTTATTAATCAATAGTTATTGATGTGTCGTCACCCACCCTGCGCGTATTTTCGCAGAAAAATTAAAGCCCCGCTCTGATTTCCAGAGCGGGGCTTTTAAAATATTCGCAGTAATTTATTACTTCTGCTCTTCTTCCTCAGGTTTTTTGTTTTCGCCTTCGGCTTTGCGGGTAACAATTTTTATCTCGCCGCTTTCCTTGTCGTAATCAATTTCCATGGTATCGCCTTCGGCAAGTTCGCCTTTAAGTATTTCTTCGGCAATCGGGTCTTCCAGGTATTTCTGGATGGCGCGTTTTAGCGGCCTTGCACCAAATTGTGCATCGTAACCTTTATCGGCAATAAACTCTTTAGCACCAAGGGTAAGCTCAATTTTGTAACCAAGGATGTTTACCCTGTTGAACAGGAAGCCAAGCTCGATATCAATGATTTTGAAGATTTCGTCTTTACCCAATGAGTTAAACACGATAACATCATCAATACGGTTCAAAAACTCGGGAGCGAAAGCGCGTTTTAATGCGTTCTCGATTACGCCACGTGAATGTGAATCGGCTTGGGTGGTTTTCGCAGCAGTGGTAAAGCCAACACCCTGTCCAAAGTCCTTCAACTGGCGTGCACCGATGTTCGAGGTCATGATGATGATTGTGTTCCTGAAATCAACCTTACGGCCTAACGAGTCGGTTAACTGGCCTTCATCAAGCACCTGTAACAGTATATTAAATACATCAGGGTGTGCTTTTTCAATTTCATCAAGCAACACTACGGCATAGGGCTTGCGGCGTACCTTTTCGGTAAGCTGTCCGCCTTCTTCGTAACCTACGTAGCCCGGAGGCGCTCCTACCAAACGTGATACAGCGAATTTCTCCATGTACTCGCTCATGTCAATTTGTATCAGCGCATCTTCGGTATCGAACATAAAACGGGCAAGCTCTTTAGCAAGCTCGGTTTTACCAACACCGGTAGGGCCAAGGAATATAAACGAGCCGATTGGCTTTTTAGGGTCCTTCAGGCCTGCGCGGGTACGCTGTATGGCGCGGGTTAATTTTTTAATGGCTTCTTCCTGGCCAATAATTTTGGTGCCAACGGTTTCAGCCATATTCAACAGCTTCAAACTGTCGGCCTGGCCTACACGCTGAACCGGGATGCCGGTCATCATGGATACCACTTCGGCAACATTATCTTCGGTTACAGTATAACGTTTTGATTTTGTTTCAGCTTCCCAAATGGCTTTGGCCTGCTCCAATTCCTCCAGCAAATGCTTTTCAGTATCGCGCAGCTTGGCGGCTTCTTCGTATTTCTGGCTGCGAACAACCTTGTTCTTTTCTACCTTAATCAGCTCGATCTTTTGCTCAATATCCAAAATGTTTTGCGGCACATGGATATTGGTTAAGTGTACACGCGAGCCTGATTCGTCCAAAGCATCGATAGCCTTGTCAGGTAAAAAGCGGTCGGTAATGTAACGGGTGGTTAAAGTAACACAGGCGTTGATAGCTTCCGGGGTGTAAGTAACGCCGTGGTGCTCTTCGTATTTTTCTTTAATGCGGTTCAGTATCTCCACAGTTTCATCAGGGGTAGCGGGTTCAACCATTACCTTCTGGAAACGGCGGTCTAAAGCGCCATCTTTCTCTATGTACTGGCGGTACTCATCTAGTGTGGTTGCGCCAATGCATTGTATTTCGCCGCGGGCCAACGCCGGCTTAAACATATTTGAAGCGTCGAGCGAGCCTGAGGCGCCGCCTGCACCAACTATGGTATGTATCTCGTCAATAAATAAAATTACGTCGGGCGATTTTTCCAACTCGTTCATCACGGCTTTCATCCGCTCCTCAAATTGTCCGCGGTATTTGGTGCCTGCCACCAGCGACGCCAAATCTAAAGTAACCACGCGTTTGTTAAACAATACACGCGATACCTTGCGCTGCACGATGCGTAATGCCAAACCTTCGGCAATGGCCGATTTACCTACGCCAGGCTCGCCTATTAATATAGGGTTGTTCTTTTTACGGCGGGATAGTATTTGTGATACCCGCTCTATTTCTTTTTCGCGGCCAACAATAGGGTCAAGCCGGCCGTCTTCGGCGGCTTTGGTTAAATCGCGGCCAAAGTTATCAAGTACAGGTGTTTTTGATTTAATATCCGATACCTTTTTAGGCTGACTGAATGATTCTTCTTCTTTAAAATCATCATCGCCCCCGGTAGGTGAACCCGGCATCTCGTCGGTTACGTCGTTTTTATGCGACTCAACCTCGCCTTTAAAAATTTCGTAATTCACGTTAAACTGCATTAAAATTTGTGATGCGATATTGTCCTCATCGCGAAGAATAGAAAGCAGCAAGTGCTCGGTACCTATTACATCGCTTTTAAAAATTTTAGCCTCCAGGTAAGTTATCTTCAATACTTTTTCGGCTTGTTTGGTTAATGGTATGCTGCCAATATGTACGTTTGTGCCGATAGTGCCTTTAACGGCGTCTTCAACCGAACGCCTTAATTTGGCTGTATCAACAGTTAATTCTTTTAATAATTTAATTGCAACCCCATCCCCGTCTCTTATCAAACCCAACAAAAGGTGCTCAGTTCCAATATAATCATGCCCCAGGCGCAAGGCCTCCTCTCTGCTATATTGTATAACGTCTTTTACCCGTGGCGAAAATTTAGCTTCCATATATATCCTTCCGATTTATGAACGTCCTAATGTATTAATTTGTTTCAATAATACTGACGTGTTGTTTTACACATATCAACAATATTATTGCCAAGTTTTAAAGTTATACCCAAAGCAGACATTGCAATGATAATCCTTTTATTGAACCCTAATTTTGTTTAGCAATTTTATAAATAAAACCTGCAAAAACAATAAGTATTTATAAAAAAACGCTGATTTGTAACTTTTTGATATAATTATTCCCGAATGGTTTAACATTAGTACGCTTCGAAACAGTAAAAGGTGACACATTACGCCAAAATTTGTATTAATATGACATTAAGGCATTGTTGGGTAAGTGGATGATTAAGTTTGATCTTTTGACGCGATACTTCGCGTCTCCCCGCGCCAGGTGGTTTGGATTATATCATTCCTTCATCCTGTAAAACGGCACTACGCCATCCCGGCCGGTTAAAATCAATATATCATTACCTTTAAATTTCCAGCCTAAGCTTTGATAATATCCGTCATAATGCACCTGCATGCTATCGCCGATAAATTTGTAGTTATACCCGGTATTGTTGTCGGGATAAAAGAATG
>JBDUDE010000204.1:0-4814 GCA_040003105.1 Mucilaginibacter sp.
TTGAGGAACGCTATTTTGAGGCCCTGCACTTCTACAAAAAAGCGCTCGACCTTGACATTGCCAACGCCGACTACTGGTTCGCCATTGCTGATGCCGAGTATAAACTGGGGCACCTGCTTGAGGCTGAGCACGCTTATGAAAAGGTGGTGGAGCTGAACCCGATTGACGTAGATGCCTGGCTGGATTACTCTTCGATTTTATATGAGCAGCAACGCCTCAGCGATGCCATTGAGGTGATAGCCCAGGCCATAAAAAATAACCCGGAAGCCGCCGAGCTGTATTACCGCATGGTAGCTTACCTGTTTGCCAAAGGCGAATACAACGAAGCCCTGAGCCACCTTGAAATGGCCCTGACATCAGACCCGGATAAACATTACATCCTGTTTGATTACCTGCCGCAGCTGCAGAAGAATAAGGTGATTGTGGATATTATTAATCGATACACGAAATAAGTTGTAGAGGTTGTAAAGGTTGTAGTAGTTGAAATTAACTTTTATAACATTTACAACTCTCACAACATTTTCAACCAAGTAAAAAAAGCCAAATTTTGAATAAAATTTGGCTTTTTTTACGACCTTTGCGCCATTAAAACTTTTAGTTATAGTCTATAACCAAGTGCGTGTTTGTATATGAACTACCAGATCAATAACCTTCCGGAGCGGGTTGCAAAACCACGCCAGAGCGGCATAACCATGGTGATGGATAAAGGCCTGAGCCTGCGGCAGGCGGAAGATTTTATTGAAGTTGGCGGCGCTTATACCGATATGGTTAAGCTTGGCTGGGCAACCTCATACGTTACCCCAAACCTTACCGAAAAACTGAAGCTTTACCGCGATGCCGGCCTCCCCGTTTATTTTGGCGGTACGCTGTTTGAGGCCATGATAGTGCGCAACCAGTTCGACGATTATTGCCGACTGCTGGATAAATTCGGGATGGATTATGCCGAGGTGTCTGATGGTTCCATCACCCTTGAGCATGACGTTAAATGCGAATACATCCAAAAGCTGGCTAAAATTACCACGGTAATATCTGAAGTGGGCTCGAAGGATGTGCAGAAAATATTTGCGCCTTACAAGTGGATAAACCTGATGCGTGCCGAAATTGAAGCCGGCGCATGGAAGGTAATTGCCGAAGCCCGCGAAAGCGGCAACGTGGGCATCTACCGCGACTCGGGCGAAGTGCGCCAGGGCCTGGTTGACGAAATACTTACCCAAATACCCGAAGAAACCATTATCTGGGAGGCGCCCCAAAAGGCCCAGCAGGTTTGGTTCATTAAGCTGATAGGCGCTAATGTGAGCCTCGGCAATATTGCCCCTGCGGATGTTATCCCTCTCGAGACCCTGAGGCTGGGCATACGCAGCGATACGTTTGACCATTTTTTGTAATCCAATCCATATCCCCATCCCCCTGCTATTATTATTACAATTTAATATTAGTAAAATAATTAATCCATATTATTATTGAACTATAAAATATTTCGCTGAGGTTTAGTATATTGGTCGGTAAATTATTGACTGATAAACCTTTTATAACCAATTATTGAAACGAATATTTTATATGCTGCTGCTGGTATCGGCCGCGGCATCAGCGCAAAAAAAAACTATCGATAGCTTAAACGGCCGGCTGAAAGGCAAACTCAGCGACTCAGCGCGAATTGAGCTGTCGCTTAAACTGGCAAAGGTTTACCGGGATACACTGCCCGACAAGGGCATGCAGTTAATGTACCAAACAGCTGCCCTGGCTTCAAAAACCAATCATAAAGATCTGTTGATTGACGCCTGCATTCAAATTGCTGAAGCTTTTGAAGACCAGGCCATTGCCGACTCCTTACATAAATATACCAAAAAGGCTATCGACCTTGCAACCACCCTGAAAGATAATGAAAGCCTGGGGCGGGCCCATAATTTGAATGGCAATAGTTATTTGCAGGCCCGCAAGTTCGACCTGGCGCAAAAGGAATACCTGGCTGCCCTGACGTTTTACGAATCAACCAAAAATCCGCTGCCAAAAGGAAATTTAATGGTAAACTTCGGCTACCTGTTTCAGCAAATGGGGAACGTGGAGAAAGCACACGAATATTATGACGGCGCGTTAAAAATATTTAAGGAAATAAACAACCAGAAAGCCATTGCACAGGTTTATAACAACCTCGGCATTCTGTACGGCGAAAACAACCAGCTTAAAAAGTCGGAGGCGTATTTTAATGAGTCGACGAAGATAAGGGAGCATTTGAATAATAACAGCCAGCTTGCGTACTCCTATCTTAATTTAGGGGGCATAAACGTGTTGCTGAAAAACTATGAAAAGGGCAGGCTGTATAATGATAAAGCCCTTAAGCTTTTTGTGCTGCTAAAAAACAACCAGGGCATTGCCAGCTGCTACACCAATTCGGGGCAGATAGAGCAGGAAACCGGCAATTACAAAAAGTCGGTGGAGGCTTATAACCAGGCGCTTTTGCTGGCCACGAAAATAAAGGACATGGAGAACATGGAAAATGCGCTGGTGAGCATATCAAACACGTACGAAAAGATGGGCGATTTTAAAACCGCCTACCGTTACGATAACGAGCTGATTAAGCTCAAAGACACCATCTACAACAAAGGCATGTCCAAACAGATTGCCGAATTGGAAACCAAATACAAAACCGAGAAAAAAACGCAGGAAATTGCTTTGTTAAACAAGCAGGGCACCATCCAAAAATTACAGATTAAAAACCGGAACGTAACCATTGGCGTTGTTGCGGGCGCCTTACTCATCACGGTTTGCTTCGGGTTTTTATTTTATAACCGGTACCGGCTAAAGCAGGCGGCTATTTTACAGGCCGAGGTGATAAAACAGCAGGACATCGCCTCCAAAAGCATCATCGACGCCGAAGAACGCGAACGCAGGCGCATTGCAAGCGACCTGCACGACGGCGTAGGCCAGCTATTTTCGGCGGTGAAAATGAATTTGGGGAGCTTGTTTGAGCATGTTGAAATAAAGGAACCCGCCTACAGCCAGCTGGCCGAAAAAACCATGCTGATGGTTGACGAAAGCTGCCGCGAAGTACGGTCGATTGCGCACCAGATGATGCCAAATGCCTTGCTGAAGGCCGGGTTAGGGTCGGCGGTGAAGGATTTTATCAATAAGATAGACTCGCATAAGCTAAAAATTACGGTTGAAACGACCGGCCTGGGCGACAGACTGGACAACAATACCGAGGCCGTGCTTTACCGCGTGATACAGGAGTGCGTTAACAACGTAATAAAACACGCCGGGGCAACGCGGCTTGATATCCAGCTTACGCGCGAAGACAACGAGGTATCGGTAACCATTGAAGACAACGGCAAGGGGTTCGACAGTACGCAAAAAGAGAAGTTTGAGGGCATCGGACTCAAAAATATTATTACACGTATAACCTATCTAAAAGGAACTGTGGATATATCATCGGCGCCCGGCAAAGGCACGCTGGTGGCTATTTACGTTCCGCTAACACTATCATAAATGGCTGCTGTATACAAAATTTTTATTGTTGATGATCACCAGATGGTGATTGACGGGTTAAAGCTGCTTATTGGCGGCATGTCCGACTTTGAGGTGATTGGCGAATGTAATAACCCCGAAAAGGTGGAGGCCCTGCTTAACACCCTGAACCCCGACATCCTGCTTACCGACGTAAACATGGCCGGCATGAGCGGCGTGGAACTTACCCGCCATATTAAACGCGCCAGGCCCTATATCAAGGTGCTGGCCCTATCCATGTTTGGCGACAGCCAGGTGGTAACCGAAATGATGGACGCCGGCGTGAGCGGCTTTATCCTGAAAAATACCGGCCGCGCCGAGCTGGAAGAGGCCCTCCGTAAAATTGCCGCCGGGGGCGACTATTACTCCGCCGAGATTACCCGCCACCTGGTACGCTCGTTTAAAGACAACCAGGAAGGTAACCACCTCACCGACCGCGAAATTGAAATTGTGCGCATGATTGAAAAGGAATTCAGCAACAAGCAGATTGCCGAGTTGCTGTTCATCAGCGAACGCACTGTTGAAACGCACCGCAAAAACATACTGCGGAAAACCAATACGCAAACCGTGGTGGGGTTGTTGAAGTATGCTTATGAGCGGAAGATAATTTGAGGGCAGGAATTTAATATCCACCACCGAATTCCGAATTTCCATCGTCGAAGTTCACTTCATTGAAATTCAGCATTCGATGTTCGATATTTTTTAGAAGATAAATTCCACCTCTGCGGCCCACCACTGTATCGCGGGAAGGGCGGGTATTGCCTTTGGGGCTTTCTGAATTTGATTTCAAAAACATTTCCGTAAGTTAGTATCGGCTGTCGTGCTTTAAATGGATAGTGGCTAAATGAGTACTATAGAAAACAAGAAAGATGCGCCCACCCAATCATTTGCGTCTGCGAGTGCGTGGGAGGAATGGCTTGCTGCCAATCATGGAGAGTCCGACGGTATCTGGCTGCGCATTTTCAATAAAGAGTCGGGTGAAAAAACCGTTACCTATGCAGAAGCACTCGACGAAGCACTCTGTTATGGTTGGATTGACGGACAAAAGAAGAAATTTGACAGTGATTCCTGGATCCAGAAATTCACGCCACGCCGGCCACGAAGTATATGGTCGAAACGGAACATCGAACATATTGAACGGCTTACCAGCGAAAAGCGGATGAAAGCCGCCGGATTGAAGGCCTTTGAAGACGCAAAGAACGACGGGCGACTAGCGGCCGCATATGATTCACCTTCCAATTCGACAACCCCAGACGATTTTCTCAAACTCCTTGAAAAAAACAAAAAGGCAAAAGCTTTTTTCGACTCGCTGA
>JBDUDE010000920.1:0-4812 GCA_040003105.1 Mucilaginibacter sp.
GTCGACCCGCTATCAGCCACCAAAATCATGGACAAAGTTCTTCGAGTGCTTTTTGGGTGAGTGGCTTATGAATAAACTGCGTGATGTATTTATTATCTGTCGATTTGCGCATATCCATAGGGTCGAGTGACGACGACAACATAAATATTTTGATATTACTTTTATCCATATCTATTTTGTCGTACTCGTCCAAAAATTCAAAGCCGCTCATTAACGGCATGCGCACATCTAAAAAAATAACATCAGGTTTTACGGTACCCGCGCTTAACGCAGCTATGGCTTCAGGAGCTGAACGGACAACCACAATAGATTCGGCAAAGTTGCTGCCTTCTAATATTTTACGCGTGACAAAATTATCAATGTAATTGTCATCAATCAGCAAGCAGGTTTTAAAGCAAATAGCCATTAACTTCAAAAATAGCTTTTTAAACCAATTTAAAAAATATTAGTTTTTTAAAAATGATATTAAATTTTCGACGGCGATTAATGATTGCCTGGTGTTGGTCAAACCCAGCAAAGGCAAAGTGTTCCACTTTTGGAGAGTGGAACACCCGGAACACTTAATTTTTCAAGTTACTGATTATCAAATACATTTGGGTGTTCCACTTTTGCTTTTGAAACACCCGGAGAAACAAACTGCCTATATTCAATAGCTTCCCCTACTCAATATTTATACTCCCCGTAATCTCCTTCAGCATTATCTCCGCACTCTTCGATTGATATTGCGCTGCAAAAAACTTCGACTGTGCGTCTAAATAATTCCGTTGTGCTTCGCGGATTTCCAGTGGAGTGATATTGCCTAACTTATATTTATCCAGCGATATTTCGAGGTTGCGTTTGGCTACTTCCACGTTTGACTGGCCAAGCTTCATTAAATCAAGCCCGGAGAGGTAGCTCACATATAAATTGCTAATCTCGGCTTGCACGTTTAGGGTTATTTGCTTGTAATTAATATTGGCGTTATCTATACCAATCCTGGCGTTGTGCTCCAGTCGGTTTTGGTTAAAGCCGTTGAATATGTTTATCGATGCCGTAAGCCCATAGCTAAAACCTTTGGTATTTTGTGCCAGCGTAAAACCTGCCGGCGTTTGACTATTGCTGATGGCATAACCTGAGTTTACCGATACCTGGGGGTACCGCCCGGCCTGCACTTGCTTCAAATTTATTTCTGATATCCGCCTATTTATTTGTGCGGAAAGGATTGCCGGATTTTGGCTTTCAGCTTTTGAAAGTATATCGCCTAAAACAAGCTTATCATCAACTATAATGGTATCGCCCACAGCAAAACTGGTTTGCAGGTTACGCACCAGCAATTGGTTCATTTGTATTTTGGCAGCTTTAAATTGCTGTAGCTGGTTAAGGTAATTCGCGGTATCGGTATTAAGGCTCACCTGCGCATTCAAAACCTCAAGCTTTGATGCGCTGCCTACCTGGAACTTATCATTGGCTATACGCAGCTGTGTGCGCGATATTACGATGGCTCCCTGCAAAGCCTTTAGTCCCTCGTTAAGGTTAATCAGATTGTAATACGTCTCAATAACGCTTGCAATGGTGCTTTGTATGGTATCGCGGCTCTGCACCTGGCTTAGCTGGTTGTATTGTTTTAACGCATCATAATTGGCAAACATGCCGAAACCATTAAAAATAGTCCAGTTAAGACTTGGCCCGTATGAAGTTGAAGCGTTATTAGCACCGTGGATAACATTTGTAGTGCCGTCGCTTCGGGTTTGCGTAGTGTTTTGAATACTATGCGTGGTGGTAAATGTGCCGTTCACTTGCGGTAAAAAACCGGCGTTACCGAGCGTAACGTTATTTTGTGCAACGGTGGTATTATTTTTCGACAACTGTATATGGTAGTTGTTTTTCAATGCAATGCCAACCGCATCTTTTAAACTAAGTACAGTATCGGTTTGGGCCTGCACACAGGCCGTGAATGCTATTAAGCAAAAAACAAGGCAGCCTAATTTTTTAATGCTCATATCGCTTATGTGTTTTCTATCAATTTTGGAGTTCTTGGCTTTCTTACTTTCTTAACTTCATCCTCGTCTTCGGCATCGGGGTCGCGGCGGGTTTTTGGGGCGAATATCAGGTACATCATCGGAATTATGTAGAGCGTTAATACCAGCGAAAACAATACGCCGCCCATAATCACTATCCCCAACGAGACACGACTTTTAGCCCCGGCGCCTAAAGCAAATGCAATCGGCACAGAACCGAGTACCACGGCTAAACTGGTCATTAATATCGGTCGCAAACGCGAGGTGGCCGCCTCAACCACAGCCTCGTACTTTGCAAGACCATGCTCCATTTGCTGGTTGGCAAACTCCACAATCAAGATGCCGTTTTTGGTTACCAGCCCTACAAGCGTAATCATACCAATCTCGCTGAATATGTTTAGCGTTTGGTTAAATAACCATAACGAAAGAAAGGCCCCTGCAATTGCCAGCGGTACGGTAAGCATCACTATAAACGGGTCCATAAAGCTTTCAAACTGTGCAGCAAGAACCAGGTAAATCAACAGCATCGCGAACGCAAATGCAAAAATAAGGCTCGAACCGCTCTCTGCGGCATCCCGGGAGGTGCCGCTCAATGTTGTACTGTATGTATCATCAAGCAAATTTTTGGCGATCCGGTTCATTTCGGCAATACCATCCCCAACGGTGCGGCCGGGTGCCAATCCGCATGATATGGTTGCCGATTTATACCTGTTAAAGTGATAAATAGCCGGCGGCGTAGCGTCTTCGGTAACTTTTACTACGTTATCAAGCTGTATCAGCGTACCTTTTGCATTACGCACATACACCGATTTTAAGTCGAGCGGCTGGTCGCGGTTAGCGCGGTTAACCTGGGCAATCACCTGGTATTGCTTACCATTTATCAGGAAATAGGCAAGGCGACCGTTACTGTAATAAAATTGCAGTGCGGTAGCTATATCGGCAACCGAGACACCAAGGTCCCTTGCCCGGTCGCGGTCGGTGGTAACACGAAGCTCAGGCTTCGTAAACTTCAAATCCACGTCCGTTCCCTGGAAAACGGGGCTTTTGGAAACCTCGGCAAAAAATCCCGGTAATATCTTTCTTATTTTTTCAAAATCCTGGTTTTGAATAACAAACTGCACAGGTAATGAAGTTTTTGAACCACTTCCGCCGCCGCTGATAGTTTGCTCCTGCACCACCAGTGCGCGGGCATCAGGAAAACGGCTTAGCTTTTTGCTCAAATAATCGGCTAACTGCTGCTGGGTCCGGGTTCGCTTATCGGGTGGAACTAAACCAACACGGCCAAAACCGCTGTTTGAAGAACCACCGCCACTTCCTGGCGAAATTACTTCAAGGTTTACGTTTGCCTCGGCGATAGAATCAGCAACCAGGTCAGAAACCTTGTCCATATACTTCGCCATAAACTCGTAGCTGGCACCCTCGGAACCGGTTACTGAATAGCGCAGCATACTGCGGTCATCTAACGGTGCAAGTTCATAAGGAGTGGCAAAATACAATACCCCGGTTATTACAAGCGAGATGGCCAGGATGATAAAGGAAACCCATTTTACCTTCATAAACTTAACCAGGGTTTCTTTATAGGAACTGGTCATGTTCTCGAAGAACGGCTCCGTTTTTTCGTAGAATTTTGATTTTTTTGAATTTTTGCGAATGAGTTTAACATTAAGCATCGGGGTTAGCGAAAGCGAAACAAAAGCCGATATTAATACGGATCCGGCAACAACTACCGCAAACTCGCGGAATAGTCTTCCGGTAAATCCCTGCATAAACACAATAGGCAAAAACACAGCAGCAAGGGTGATCGAAGTAGAAACTACGGCGAACAATATTTCGGCGGAACCGGCAAATGCCGCCTTCCGAACCGGCATGCCGCCTTCAACTTTTTTATAGATGTTTTCTGTAACTACTATCCCATCATCAACAACCAACCCTGTTGCCAGCACAATGCCGAGCAGGGTCAGTATATTGATGGAAAACCCGAAAATATACATGATGAAAAACGCGCCGATTAATGATACCGGTATATCTATTAACGGGCGGAAAGCTATCAGCCAATCCCTGAAAAATAAATAAATAATGATAACCACCAGTACGAAAGAAACCAGCAAGGTTTCCTCAACCTCACTTATCGACTGTTTAATAAACTTTGTATTGTCTGTAATAACTTTTACCTGGATATCCGGGGGCAGGTCTTTCTTTATCTGTTCAAGGCGTTTATAAAAATCTTCGGCAATTTGCACATAGTTGGCTCCCGGCTGCGGTATAATGGCCAGCCCCACCATCGGGACGCCCGATTCCTTTAAAGCCGTTTCCTCGTTTGCAGAACCTAATATGGCATAGCCAACATCGCTTAAATGAACAACCCGGTTGCTGTCGGCGCGTATTATCAGGTCGTTAAACTCCTTTTCGGTCGACAACTTGCCTATCGCCCGCACCACTACTTCGGTATTGTTACCTTCAATTTTTCCGGCGGGTAGCTCAACATTTTCGGCATCAAGTGCAGTCTTGATATCGGTTGCCGTTAATCCTAATGCTGATAGTTTATTCGGATCGATCCAAAGGCGCATCGCGTATTGCCTCTGTCCGAAGATATTGATCTGGCTTACGCCGGGTATGGTTTGCAAACCTTCCTGCAGCACGTTTTCGGCATAATCATCCACCTGGTTAATGTTACGGGTGGTACTGCTACAGGTAACGGTAAGGATGTTATCGGCGTTGGCGTCGGCTTTGGTAACTACCGGTGGTGCATCAATATCTTGCGGTAGTTGTCGCTGCGCCTGGCCAACTTTGTCGCGCACGTCATTTGCGGCAGTTT
>JBDUDE010000290.1:0-4783 GCA_040003105.1 Mucilaginibacter sp.
GTTGGCATCATTCATATATTCCCAATGCGGTGGTTTATCGCTCAGGCGGTCGCCATTGTTTATGCTGATGTCATAGCCACGCTCACCAAACTGCCACAGCATCTTAGGCCCAGGCGATGAAAACATAAATGCAGCACCCATTTCGTCGCGTTTTAGCCCGGTGGCTAAATCTTTAACACTATAACTGCCGTTTACATTGCCATACATACCGTTTTTAAACTGCAGGCGTTCTTCGTCGTGGCTTTCAAAGTAGCCAACCAAAGCATATGGGTTGGTAAAGCTAAACTTATCGTAAAACAAGCCTGATATATCCCACGAACCGCCTGCATCGTTGTAACCCATCGTAGCTTGTTCGGCGTTAAAACTCTGGTTGTTCCAGGTCATCATCCCCTCGTTAGCCAGCTCGTTTTCTTCCTGATTGCTTGCGAAATCTTCCAATATCACGTAAAGTTTTGGGTCGATGCTTTTGATGTAGTTGTTATACTCTTTCCAGATAGCAACCCGACTGGCATCATAATTCCCCCAGGCGGCAACGTCACTGCCACTATTGGTTTGAGTAAATCCTTTGGCCAAATCGAAACGGAAGCCGTCGATGTGATACTCCGTCATCCAAAATTTTAAAACATTTTTGGTGAAGTACTTAGTGGCGGCGCTTTCATGGTTAAATTGATAGCCTACATTAAAAGGGTGCGTTGGCGTAGTATTATACCATGGATTATTTGCAGGCACGCCACCACTCGAATACAACTGAACCATCGGCGATGAACCGAAAGAGTGGTTTAGCACAATATCCTGTATTACAGCAATGCCCTTTGCGTGGCAGGCGTCAATCAGCGCTTTTAAATCATTTTTGGTACCGTAATATTTATCGGGCGCAAAGTAATAGTTGGGGTTATATCCCCATGAGTCATTACCTTCAAACTCGCTTACAGGCATCAACTCAAGGGCATTAACGCCAAGGCGGGCAATGTAATTCAGCGTATCTTTAATGGTTTTATAGCTGTGGGTTTGCACAAAGTCGCGCACCAGCATTTCGTATATCACCAGGTTTTTAGGGTCGGGCCGGGTAAAGGTGGTGGTTGTCCAGCTATAAGCCGGCTGGTTGGCCTGCATTACGCTCACAATCCCGGTAGTTTTGCCGGTTGGGTAAGCCTTCAGGCTTGGATAGATGCTTGCATCAATATATTTATCATTATCAGGATCCAGCACTTTTTCGCAATAAGGGTCGCCTATTTTAAACGAGCCATCTACGTAGTACTGGTATGCGTACTCTGTACTGGGGTCAATGTTGTCAATTTGTATCCACCAGCGGCTGCCGTCGGTAGAGTTTGTCATGTTATATTGTTTATCGGTCGACCAGCCATTAAAATCGCCGGTCACGGTAACCGTTTTCTTGCCGGGGGCATACAAATTAAAAATAACAGACTTGCCGTCATTAATAAAAGTAACGCCGTCCCTAGCTCCTGCCGGCACGTCTTTAGCTGTAGGATTAGGATCGGGAACGTTCCCGGAACCGTCGTTAGAAGAAGGCTTTTTACTGCATGAAGTAACACCTATCAACAAAATGCCGATAAGCAAAAAGTACAAGTTCCTGAATTTCATATCTCTTTCGCGTTAAAATTGGTGCATAAAGGTAGGTTGATTTTTTTGAATTATTGTTTTTTCGGAAAGATTGTTGAAATGTTGGAACGTTGTAACGTTGGAATGTTAGCTTTATAATATGAACGTATCTGCTGAAATAACATTTCAACCTTACAACCTTGCAACAACTATCTCACATGTTTCTTCACCATCTCAACCAGCACCTCCATATCAAAGGGCTTTTGCAGGTATGAATCGGCAAGGCCCTCTTCGGCGATTTGTTTGATGTTGCTTACTGCGGAGATTATTATTACAGGTATGTGCTGTGTTTTGGGGTTCGATTTTAGTTCCCTGCTAAGCTGCTGGCCGTTGGCATCGCTCTTCCATTCGGTTAGCCAATTATCCATAAGGATAAGGTGCGGGTCGTGATTGGTTACATTCTTAAGGATTTTCGAATCGCCCGATGACAGTACATCGTATCCCTCTTCTTCCAATATGTAAACAATTGCGTCCCGTATATCTTTATCATCCTCAATAACCAATATTTTTTTGGCCATAACCTTACATGCTCCTTGTTACTATACAACAATTAAGGGTATGGGTTTTGTTTTAGGTTGATGCTTTTTATTTTTTGGGAGATTAGTGGCGGATATTTTAATTTGTATCACCCCGTATCGCTGTATCAGTCCCCTCAGTGAAACAGAACAGCTTAACCCGGCCTGTCATGCTGAGGCGCTCGAAAAAACGTTTACTGTTGAGGAAGCCAGGGCTTACAGCAAAGAGCTAATGACAAAATGGGCTTCAGAAAAATAAAATCAGGCAATCTGCTGCAGAAATACGATTTTGTATCACCCTGTATCACTGTATCAGTCCCCACAGTGAAACAGAACAGCCTTATTCCCCGTTAGGCAAGTTATAACATATCCTGCACCTTGGCTCATAGCTTTCTTTTTCACCCAGCAATATCCTGCTTTCGCTTGGCACCAGCCGGTACGAATACATGGCCGGATTGCCGCAACGCACGCAGACAGCATGCAGCTTGGTTACCGATTCGGCCATGGCCATGATAGCGGGCAGTGGACCAAAAGGGCGGCCCTTAAAATCCATATCCAGCCCCGCCACAATTACGCGGATCCCCCGGTTGGCCAGTATGTTGCAAACATCAGGAAGTTCGGCGTCAAAAAACTGGGCCTCATCAATACCTATTACATGCACATCGCTGCCGAGCAATAATATAGACGACGCATTCTCGACCGGGGTAGATGGAATTGAATTGGCATTATGCGATACCAGTGCATTTTCATCATAGCGGGTATCAGCTTTAGGGCTAAATATCTCCACCTTAAGCCGGGCAATACGGGCACGGTTAAGGCGGCGTATCAATTCTTCGGTTTTGCCTGAGAACATGGAACCGCATACTACCTCTATGCTGCCACCCAGCTCATTCCTTCGCTTAAAAACATCTTCTGTAAACAATACCTTTAAATTTATATATTTAGTCCGGAAAGTCGGAAAAGTCCGAAAGTCCGAAAGAAAAGACGGTTTTTAGTTATCAAACGCCAGCGCCCATTTTAAAGGCTTTTTACCAACCTCTGGTCTCTAATCACTAATCTCCGCCGCCAAATATCAGAATTTAATCTTATTTTTGATTGGCATTTTCCCAACATCCATACATGAAGCAAAAGGAAGTATTTAAAAAGATAGGTGGCATTATACAAGAGCTAAGTGAGCAATACGACTACCTGCAAACAACCGTTGATAATTTGAACGACCTGGAACTTGAGCTGTTTGTTGCCAACGCTCATTTTTTAACCGACCACATAGAGATATTGTGCAAGCTTAACCTGCAAAACAGGCCAAAGCGCCAACTAATTGAAAAATCCGGGCCTACCACCTACCAGCAAAAGTTTTTTGAACCGGTGGTGCAACAAATGAAACCCGGGACGGATAACAGGGAGATAAAATCTTTAAAAGCTTCACCAAAGTTGCTTGAAATTGAGCCGGTAAACAAAGAGCCGGAGTTTGAAACACCCGTTGAAGAGCCGGTGAAAAAACCAGCCGAAAAGCCGGCAAAAATGGAAAAGCAGCCCGAACCTGAAGAGCAGGCCAGCACGCCGGTATTTGATTTTACATCGCAGGCTCCGGAAGATTCCTATTCATTTATTCGCGAAGAACCCGAAACTATAAGGCACGAACTCGTATTAGATGAAGCCGACACGTGGGAGGATGAGCCAGAGGCGGAGCACCTTGTTGAAGAGCTGAAGACTGACGATGAAAAAGTTGAGGAAATTGAAACGCCTCCAATAGCCGAAGCAGTGGTTGAAGAACCGGCTGCAGAGGTTGCAACTGCCGAACCGGAGGAAGTGCCTGTGGCCGAAATAGAAGAAGAAAAACCGGAGGAGGCACTTGTTGAAGAGTTACCCGTTGTGGAACAGGCCGTTGAGAAGCTTGATGACAAAGACCCTGAAAAGGAGGAAGATGAAGTAATTACGCGCAATCAGAAAATATCAGCCCAAATGGGTGATAAGGCAGTCTCAAAAACCGACCAGGCAAGCATAAAACCAATAAGCGACATTAAACTGGCCATCACCCTTAATGATAAGCTGCTTTATGTTAAAGATTTGTTTAATGGGTATAACCTGGCCTACAGCGAGGCTATCGAAATATTAAACCGCTTTAACACTTTCGAGGAAGCCCAGCGCTTCCTAAAAACCAACTACGTAACCAAAAACAACTGGGAAGGCAAAGCAGCCACCTCCGAGAAGTTTTATGCATTGCTGAGGAGAAGGTATGCTTAGTTTAAAATAGTAGCAGTTGCAGTCATTAAGTAGCAGTAAGTTATTGGTTGGCTAACTGTTTTTGCTTGATTTTTTCTTTATTTATGCCTGATAAAATAACACCGGGTCCCGGTAAATATATTGATCCATTAGTTGATTTTGCTTTTAAAAAGATATTTGGAAGCGAGCCCAACAAGGATTTGTTAATTGCATTTTTAAACGAAGTATTTCGCGGGCGTAAGCATATCATTGATCTGGTGTACGATAAAAATGAGCATCATGGTGATATAAAGGAAGAGGGTGCAGCAATTTTCGACTTACTTTGTACCGGCGACGACGGCGAAAAGTTTTTGATAGAAGTGCAGCGTGGCAGGCAGGGTTATTTTAAAGAACGGTCGTTATTTTATACTTCGAGGCTCATCAGT
>JBDUDE010000489.1:0-4774 GCA_040003105.1 Mucilaginibacter sp.
GTCGGGATGGCAGGATTCGAACCTGCGGCCTCCACATCCCAAATGTGGCGCGATACCGGGCTACGCTACATCCCGAAAGGGAACGCAAAGGTAAGATTTATACTTATTGTTGCAAATGTTTTTTTAATATAATTTCATCTTTTTTAGCATGCGCGATATGCTGGAATACAGGTAACTTTTATAGCCACTAACAATCAGTATGTTATGGGTAAAAGATTGAGATGATTAAATAAAAGTTTATTAAAATAGCTAAACTTTTGTTGTAACCGCCCAGTTAATTATAAGAAATGCGATGCAGACGGCGCAGATGAGCCCCAGCAAAATCATAATCCAATATACAAAATTTTTCATTAGGGGCATAATTGTTTTTGATAATACACTATTAAAGGCAACGTGCATTATTTAAAACAATGCCGTGCTGCCACAGTAAAAATAATTTATTGTAAATAAGGGTGTGATAAGAACCCCTTTTAATTCATCAAATTCTGGTCACTAATATAGGAATTAATGCAACTAAATTTAATGTGTAAAATGTAAATTATTTAGCGTGGGTAACGGAGAAGGCATTTTACGCTTGCAAATGGTATTATAAACAGTCAATTTTTTTTTGGATGGATTGTTTGTCGGGCTGATTTTTTGCGATTGAGATTGCTTTTTCAAAATTCAACCTGGCCTTTCGGTTATCTATACCTGTGTAAAGCTCACCCAGCAGGGTAAAGTAAAAATGGTTACCGGTGAGGTTTAGTTTTTCGGCAGCAATAATGGCTTCGTGTTTGCCATTTGTTTTCGATAACGCGAACGTTCGGTTTAGCGCCGCCACGGGCGAGTATTCTATTTGCAACAAGCGATTATACAACTGCAGTACATTCTCCCATTTCTCTTCTGTATCGGCCTGCTGCGTGCTCCAGAAAGCAATGGCAGCCTCCAGGTGGTACTTTGTTAACCTTTCTCCTGTTGCTGCACGGTTTAAAAAATATCCGCCCCTGCTTATTAAATCGGCGTTCCAAAGGCTGATGTCCTGTTCATCGTATAATATGTGTTCGCCGTTTATACCTGTCCGCGCATCAAAGCGTGAGGTATGGAAGCACATCAATGCCATCAGGGCATTTACGTGTGGTTTATTGGTGTTGTTATGTTCAATTAGCATATAACATAGGCGCATAGCCTCCAGGCATAAGTCCTTGCATATGGTTTGGTTTTTATTAACGGAGTAATAGCCCTCGCTAAATAGCAGGTAAATTGTTGTTAAAACCACATCGAGCCGCTCATCAATTTCGGCAGGGGTTGGCAACTCGATTTTTGTGTTTCCTTCCCGTAGTCTTTCTTTCGCCCTAAAAAGTCTTTTGTTTATGGTTTCTTTGTTCGACAGGAAGGCCTCGGCAATTTCGTCGATACCAAAACCACACAAAATACGGAGGGACAAGCCAACCTGAGCCTCGGGCGCAATTGACGGATTACAAATAGCAAACATCATCTGCAACTGACTGTCACTGATATTTTGCGGGGACAAATCAATTTCAAATTCGTACCCCTCCATCGAATTCTTTCTAACTTCAGTAACAATCTTGTCCAGAAAAAGCAACTCACGGTGTAAGTAGTTTTTAGCCTTATTCTTTGCAACGTTATAAAGCCAGGCAACCGGGTTGGACGGTATGCCTTTAATACCCCAGGTTTGCGCCGCCGTAACAAAAGTTTCGCTGGTAATATCTTCAGCAAGCTCAACCTGGCCAAAACCAAAACGTTTACAAAGTACCGAAACTATTTTGCGATATTCAGTCCTGAATAAATGAGGTATTAATTCCTGTTGTTCCATAAATGAAAGTGCAGCATACCCTAAAGGGGGCATTTATATTAATGAGTGCCATCGCCCCTGGCAATTTTTCGCACCTCTACCGTATTTCCTTCTCCTTGTAAAATTGGACAGTCTTTGGCAAACTCAACTGCCTCATCAATTGATTCTGCTTTAACCATAATATAACCGCCTAAGGTTTCTTTAATTTCGCCGAAGGGGCCGTTTGTTACCATTCTGTTATGATGTACCACCCTGGCGTTATCAAGCGGCAACCCGTTACCACCGATGTATTTATTTTGCGAAGCAATACCGCCTATCCAATCCATAGTTTGCTTCATCCATATTTGCATTTGCTCTGGTGACGCAATTTTTGAGCCATCCTCATGCCGGAAAATTAAAATAAATTCGTCCATTTTTTTAGCATTAACAGTTATTAAATATATCAATTACCACGTAACAATCGAAGGTTTAAAAATTGGACATCATTCCCATTTATTTGATTTGAAGGATTTCCCCTACAGTCATATAAAGCAAAGGCCCGGCAAAAAAGCCAGGCCTTATTATATTTAAAAAGCTTAATACTCTACTGTGAACCTGGAGCAGAATTAAATTTCCGGCACCAGGTTAGCATCTTTATTGTCAAGCACTTCGTATTCTGAGTTTTTGCTGATAAATTCAGGCACAATTTCTTTCATTTTGTTAACCACGCCTAATACATCGTTTTGTTTATTTAGGGCAAGTAATTCATTAATGTCATTGTGTACCTGGGCATACGAGTATTCAATAACCTGCGAAATTTTTATTTTTTCGTGATAGGTCGGCATCGTGTTTTCGCCATCATTCAACAGCTCTTCGTAAAGTTTTTCGCCCGGCCTTAAACCTGTATAAACAATTTTAATATCTCTGTCGGGCTGTAAACCGGCCAACTTAATCATTTTTAACGCGAGATCAGTAATCTTTACGGGTTCGCCCATGTCAAAAATAAATATCTCGCCACCGGTACCCATTGTACCTGCCTCCAAAACAAGGTGAACAGCTTCGGGGATAGTCATAAAATAACGGGTAATTTCCGGATGAGTAACGGTCAGCGGTCCGCCTTTTTGTATCTGCGCTTTAAATCTCGGTATAACTGAACCATTAGATCCTAACACGTTACCAAACCTTGTGGTGATAAAGCGCGTAGTACCATTATTATCCGGATCGTTTTTAAGCGATTGAATATATATTTCAGCAATCCGTTTTGTTGTACCCATTATATTTGATGGGTTTACGGCTTTATCGGTAGAAATCATTACAAATTTGTCAACGCCGAAAGCAACTGACAGGTCGGCAAGATATTTAGTGCCTACAACATTGGTTAATACGCCTTCGGTAGGATTTTCTTCCATCATCGGCACATGCTTATAGGCAGCTGCGTGGAATACTATTTCAGGCGTGTAGTCGATAAACAATTTACGCATCCTGGAATAATTCCGTACATCGCCGATAAATATTTTAATATCGCTATCAGGGAAACTTTCCTCAACCTGCAAGCGAAGTTCGTGTAGTGGCGATTCAGCCTGGTCACACAAAATAATCATCGCTGGTTTATAGCCCAGTACCTGTTGAACAATCTCCGATCCGATAGAGCCGGCAGCGCCTGTTACCAGCACCCGTTTGCCTTGCAAATCTTCTGAGATCCTGGAGGTATCAATCTGGATCGGTTTGCGCTGCAATAGATCCTCTATTTTTAGATCCTTAATCTGTTGCAGGTTAAGTTTGCCGTATATCCATTGGTCAGACGGTGGAACGGTAAGCACCTGTATGCCTAATGCCAGGCATTTTTCGAGCGCATTTTTCTTGGCTTCTTCATCAAGGTGATGGTTCATTATAATAAGCCTGTCTACCTTGCGCTTTTTAATTAGATTTTCCAGCTTTCCAATATCATAAACTTTAAGCTGGTGAATTTCTTTGTTTATTTTATTAGGATCGTCATCAACAAAACCGATTACCGAAAAATTAGTTTTTACACTGGTCTCCAAAGCTTGTTTTACTAAAACTGCGCTGGTATCTGAGCCATAAATAAGTACAACCGTTTTAGTAGCATTCGAATAATTATTAATGTAGTAATATGCACTTTTAACTGCAGTACGTAACAATATCAGCAAAGTGCTTGATAACGAAAAATTAACCAGCATTACCATATTTATGGTTATACGGCTAATGGGCCATTGCGGTAAAAACCAAATATTAATAAGTACAGAATATATTAATGTACATGAAAATACAGCGCTGAATATCCGTAACACATCACGGGTGTTCGAGTAGCGGATTAGTCCTGTGTGTATCCGCATCATAAACATCACCGCAATTGATGTTAAACAGTATAAGCTTGTATATATTAAGAAATAGCCTCGTAATATATTGATAAACTCAAAACGGTAGACAATAAAATATGAGATTGAAAACGACGTCGCAACGATAAAAAAATCTAACAGTATTATTACCCATCGCGGCACTACCTTATTAAATAGTAAATATTTCTTCATAAGATGATTGTTTGCTAACATAAATGTAACATTATATTTTATATAAAAAAAACAATAAACTATTTATGAATATTTTAAATTTATACAAAACAACAATTTATTATATAAGAACTTTTCAATAAGCGGCGTATTTGCAAATATAATACGTTTCGACTATTGCAAAATTGGTGATAATAAAATGTTGTTTAATTTAAGATTGTGTTAAATTTTAAAACAGTAAAACAGGTTATCTATATTGTTGTAAAGAAATGCACTTTACTTAATACTTAACCAATAGCAATTAATAGGGAATGTCGCAAAGTTAATAATGTTGTTTAATATTATCTACAACTCTTTTTAAATCTTCTTCTTTTAAGTTCGATCCGGAAGGGAGGCATAAACCGTTGTTAAATAATTGCTCGCTAACGTTATTGATGTACGAGGGATAGTTCTGGAAAACGGGTTGCAAATGCAT
>JBDUDE010001007.1:0-4771 GCA_040003105.1 Mucilaginibacter sp.
CGCACTGCCGACTTATAATGTACCAACGGCCAGTTTACATTTACATTTACGTCCAACTGTTTTAACTCGTCATCCAGGGCAGGCGTTGATTGGCCCGCATCTTTTAACGCTTTATATAAGGTGTAAAAATTATGGCTGACGCTGGCCTTACCAAGCTCGGTAAACGTTCTGGCGTATTTTTTTTCGAACTGCTTAAGCGTCAATGTTTTCTTACCGGTAGAAAGTTCTGTTGCGCCAAATTTCCAGTAGATGTATTCAAACTGCTCTTCTACGGTAGCATTTCGCAGTTCATCACGTTTATCTTTAGCAACCAGGTTTATAAAATCTGTGGCATAAATCTCTATCATGCGATACTGACCGGACTGGAAACCACTTGCCGGCAGCAGTGACATCCGGAACTTTAAAAACTGTTCTTTATCCATCCCGTTTACCATAATATCAAACGATTGGGTGAGCGCTTCAAAGTAGCTATTGATGCGTTTTAAACGCGTGGTGAAAAAGTCGGCAGTTAACGGCTGCGCCTCCGTTATTTGTTTACACTCATGCAGCACCAATTTAAAATACAGTTCGGTTATCTGGTGATACATGATGAAGATTTCCTCATCCGGGAACGGCGTCTTGGGATTTTGCAGGCTCAGTAACGTGTCCAGGTGAATATAATCCCAGTAGGTTAAAAAATCGGCGTGAAGCAAACCATCAAGGTAGGATACCATGTCCTGCCCCATGGCCTCATATTTTTCCTGCAATAAAGCCAGGCGTTCTTCAATTTCGGGAGAGAAATGCATGGGCAAATGTAGGAAGAAAAGTCATAATTCAGGAGCTCATGGTCTTTAGTGACCGGCTTAAATTATCGGCACAAACAAAACTTATTGTCGCCCATTTGTTGTTATATTTATATCCAACCCTTTCAATCATGAAAATTACTAAAATACTTATAGGTATAGACGACAGCAAGTATGCCGAACACGCCGCCCAATATGGTTTTGATTTAGCGCATAAATTTAATGCCGAAGTTGGCGTGGTTAATATTGTTGAGCCAATGCTAATCCCCCAAACCACATCCGGCATCGACCCTTTGATGGGCGCGGGGATGGCGTCGACAATGGCGGAAGATATGGAGATAATGGATATCCAGAAAAGTCATTCGGGCACAATTGTCGAAAACATCGTCAAAAAATTTGGCGGCGATATGCAGGTAACGCACTTTAACGAGTATGGATCCACAGCCGACGGCATTATTAGCTGCAGCAAAGAATTTGGCGCCGACCTGGTAGTAATAGGTACCCACAGCCGCAGCGGCCTCGACAGGTTATTAATGGGCAGCGTAGCCGAGCACGTGGTGCGCCACTCGGAAGTGCCGGTATTGGTGGTGCCATTTAGCTCATAGATTATGGTTCATAGTTCATGGCAAAAGATGAAGCAGATGAGTTCATAGCTCAAAGTAAAGCCACAACGGCTATGAGCCATGAACTATCAACCATGAACTCTAATACAGCAACCTAAACTTAATGGTATGCGCTATCGCCTTCAACTCGTTTAACACTTCTGTATCATACCCTGTATTAACATCGGTGATAACGTAGCCTATTTGCGGGTTGGTCACCAAAAACTCGCCTACTATATTAATGTTATGGCGGGCAAAAACCTCGTTTATTTTAGCAAGGATGCCCGGCACGTTTTTGTGGATGTGTATTAAACGGTGCGCATTATTTACACGCGGCGGCTGCAAATCGGGGAAATTGCAGCTGGTATGCGTTTTACCCTCGTTCATAAACGCCATTACCCTTTTGGGGATAAAGTCATCGTTGCGTGGGTTGTGTTTGGGGTCGTCGAAAATAATCACGCCATTTTCGCAGGCAACCTCTGCAAGTTTACGGCTGGTTATTTTGCCAAAGATGCCAATCACCTTTAACCGGCCTGCATTTTGTACCTGTTCCGGCGTAGGTTGGTGGGCTTCGTCACAAAACAATATTCCAGCTTCTTCCAGGTATTTTTCGTCGATGCTATCGCGATGGCGGATATTATACCCTTCCTTTTTCATTTGTGCCAAAGCTTCATCCTCAACCTCACCTACTACCAGGCATTTGATGCGGTTTTTAGGGTACGATATTGCCCTTGGCAGCTTATTGATAAACAAAAACTCATCAAAACTGGGGGTAATATGGTCGGCCTTTTCCGCGACTGATTTACGCTCGATATTTTCAGTAAAGGCAAAAAATTTCTTAATCATCCCCGATTCCTTTAATTGAAAATCGGAATAGCCATCACCAATGCCGTATATGTCGCCCGGTAAGTTTAATTCTTTTAACAGCTTAACCTTGCCGCCTTCCTGGCTCAGTGGATTTTCACGGTCGTAGCCTATGATGTTGCCGTCAGCGTCAAAAACGAACGTGTTGGCGTAAATATTTTCTTTTTTAATGTGATATTCCGTTACCACCGGAATAATAAACTCCTTAAAGCCACCCGATACTATCAGCACTTCGTCCGCATGATTTTTAAAAAAAACAGTGTTGCGGCTGAAAGAAGTTGAAACCTTTTTCTTTAAATGAGTAATCAATTGCTTTAAATGCTCGCGGTTGGCTTGCAACAGCTTAACCCGGCTTTCCAAACTTTGAGTAAACGATAACCGGCCTTCCATGCTGGCATTGGTTAAATCCTCAATTTGTTTGTAGATATGCTCGCGGTCGGGGTGGTGTCTTAGTGATATGCGGGCCAGTTCGTCCAAAGCCTCAACCTGTGTAAACGTACTGTCGAAATCTATAATAAAGTATTGATCCATTTTAATGTGCAAATGCATTTGATGTGCGGATATGCAGATGGTGCAAATGTGCGAATTATTTAAAGTTATTTTAAAAGATGTTTATAAAGTTGATAGGTTGAGTAGTGTAATGTGGAAAAAGGAGCTCAGCGGAGATATAATTGCCTGTGTATAACTGCCAAACAGGATACCGCAGCAAACCGCCCATTCCCGGTGGTTGGTACATTACATTTATGATTGTTAATACTAATTAAACTTTGGCTTCGTTATTGTAGTCCAATTTGATAACAAAAAAGTTACAATATGAAAACATTGAGAATTTGCTGGGATTACTATTTCGCCAAATTAGATAAGCTTAAGGTGAAAGCATGTAAGGCGGAAGTGTATTAACTTTGGTTAAAAAGAAAAGGTTGTAACAGCTCGAAACTATTACAACCTTTATAACTTCTACAACTTTTATAACTATTCTACAACCGTAACCTTCAACATGTTCGTCTTAGCTTTTTTCGAAATTGGCACTGATGCTGTATTAATTACCACGTCGCCTTCCTGTACCAGGCTAGCCTCTTTAAGCATATTATTTACATCAGCAATAGTTTGGTCGGTACTTTCGTCTTTATCATAATAAAAAGTACGCACGCCCCAAAGCAGGCTTAATGCATTAAGCAGGTGCTTATTTGCTGTAAAAATAAAAGTACCGGCTTTCGGCCTGTAGCTCGATATTTCGAAGGCAGTGTAACCCGATGTTGTCATGGATACAATACCTACTGCGTTGGTGTGCTCGGCCAAATAAACTGCCGAACCACAAACAGCATCGCTCAGGTAGTCCGGCGAACTGGTATCGGTATTGGCCTCTTTATTTGCGTTAAACGGATAGCCCAAATCTTCCACATTGCGGATAATCTTCGCCATCGTTTCTATTACGATCACCGGGAACTCCCCAACTGATGTTTCACCGCTCAACATTACTGCATCAGCGCCGTCAAGTACAGAGTTGGCCACATCATTAACTTCAGCACGTGTTGGGCGAGGGGTAGTTATCATTGATTCCAGCATTTGCGTTGCCACAATTACTGGTTTTGAGGCTTCGCGGCATTTGCGGGCAATCATTTTTTGTAGCAAAGGCACTTCTTCCAACGGCATTTCAACACCAAGATCGCCGCGGGCAACCATCACGCCGTCAGTAGCAGCAATAATTTCGTCAATATTATCAATAGCTTCCGGCTTTTCAACCTTGGCAATCACTTTGGCAGCTTTACCGCTGTCGGCAATAATCTTTTTCAGTTCCAGTATATCCTGGCCGGTACGCACAAACGAAAGGCCCACCCAATCAACATCCCATTCCAGGGCATATTTAAGGTTTTCAATATCCTCTTCGGTTAAGCTCGGGATAGATACTTTGGTATTCGGCAGGTTAACGCCTTTACGCGATGTAAGTATCCCGCCGTGCACTACCTCACAAACTACGGTATCCACTCTGTTTGTGCTGATAACACGCATTTGTATTTTGCCGTCATCCAGCAAAATAATTTCATCGGCCTTCACATCCTGCGGAAAAGTCGGGTAGGTGATGTATATCTCGTTGTCGTCGCCAATTAATTCGTGCGTAGTAATATTTATTTGGGTGCCGTTAACCAGGTGAATGCCGCCGTCTTTTACAAGGCCTATGCGGATCTTTGGGCCCTGTAAGTCGGCCAAAATGCCTACATTGGTTTTATATTCTGCATTTATTTCGCGAATGGTGTCAATTACTGCTTTATGGTCCTGTGCTTTGCCGTGTGAAAAGTTTAAGCGGCAAATGTTAACGCCGGCCTGTATCATGGCCAACAAAACGTCTTTTTTCGCCGACGCAGGGCCCATTGTGGCAACAATTTTAGTTCGGTTATAATATAATTTCATACTCTTAGGGTTAATACTGGCTACAGGCTTGTTGAGTGTACCTATAACACTTTTAAAAATTTGCGCTAAAATAAGAGATTTTCGCGTGATTTTATTTTTTTAGGATCAATCTTT
>JBDUDE010000879.1:0-4744 GCA_040003105.1 Mucilaginibacter sp.
AAAAATGATTGGGGGCTTTGTTTTCTACCGACCTGTTGCACCTACGGCGCAAGTCTCTGTAGCAATAATAACTTGTGGGTACGCGGTAACCGTAAAAGGGACGGCAATGAAATAGTTCCTGCTTTACTTCATTGCCGTCGGTTTTAACCGACGGGGACAGACAATAAAGAAATCAGGCTTAGCCAAATTTAACCACACCAAAAAATCTTTATGACAATACGCAGGGTCACCGTGATAACTGCACATTTTCCCGTGATATCCGGCGCCCGGCTGAAAGCGATATTTCCGGGTTTCAGTTCAATAAGATATATTTATTCTCTCAAAGGCTAAAGCAGCGCCATGTATTTAAAACGATACACCTATTATTTGCTCTTTTTTGCTGCGTATATCGGGGCCCTCGTCATCGAAAAGCCGGTTTACTCGGTAAATACTGTACAGGCCTGTTTTTCGTACATGTTTACCGTCATCGTGCACTTTTCAATTTTCACACTACTGATAAGGGTAAACAATTCGATTTTAATACCCTACCTGCTGGACAAGCGACAGTTCAGCGCATATATTGCCGCCCTGGTTGGCTTAATTTTGTTGTATACATTCCTGACCGGCCATTATAACCTGTTTATACATTACGTACTTTTTCACGATAAGCCCATTGATACAAGCTCCGGCTTTTGGGCTAATTTTGTGTACGGCCTGTGTTGTACTGTTATTACGGCGATGCTATATATCACCCAAAAATGGTCGGAACGCGAGGAGCAGGTTAAAAACATCCAGATTAACCAGCTGCAAACAGAATTGAAATACCTGCGCTCGCAGATAAACCCGCATTTCCTGTTTAATGGCCTTAATACCATTTACGGCTCCATCAGCATGAGTAACACCGAAGCACGCGATATGATGGTGCAATTTTCAGACCTGCTGCGCTATAATTTGTACGAAGCAGATGTGGATATGATTGAGCTGGAGAAGGAAATAAAATACATGAAAAACTACGTTGCCCTGCAAAAGGCCCGGAGTAACGAAAACATGGAGGTAACATTGAATGTAAACTACCAGGACGGCGGAGTTAAAATTGCCCCCTTGATTTTCATGGCTTTTGTAGAGAATGCGTTTAAATATGTTTCCAGGGGCGACAGCGTCAACAGCATCACCATCACATTGAATCAACAGGCGGGGCAAATAGATTTCACCTGTGATAATTCTTACGACGAATCAGAAGCTATCCCTGGGGGTATCGGCCTCAACAATGCGGAAAGAAGGTTGGAACTATTATATAAAGACCGTTATATGCTCGATATAAAAAAAGAACAGAACATTTATCATGTACATTTAACGCTTGTGTTATGAAGAAACTCAGCTGTATTATTGTAGATGATGAGCCTGTTGCCCGTAAAATATTGCACGAATTTGTGGATCAGATGCCCTTTTTGGACCTGCAGGGCAAATTTGAAAATGCAATGAAGGTGGAAGCATTTTTGAAGAATAATGCCATCGACATTATTTTCCTCGATATTGAAATGCCAAAGGTATCGGGCCTGCAATTTTTGCAAAGAATGCACATCGAATCTATTGTGATACTAACCACGGCCTTTCCTCAATATGCATTGGAAGGATATGAGCTGGATATAATCGATTACCTGTTAAAACCAGTTGCTTTTAGCCGTTTCCTTAAAGCCGTGCAAAAGGCTAAGGACTACCACCAAATGAAGTATATGGCTGCTGCCACCCCGCAACCTTCTTATATTTTTATTAAAAGCGACAAAAGAATTGAAAAAATTGAGCTGGCCGATATGCTCTATGCAGAAAGTCTCGGCAACTATGTGAGTGTTTACACGGATAGCAAAAAGATTATTGCCTACCTCACCATGAAAAGCCTGGAATCGCAGTTGCCGTTAAACCAGTTTATCAAAATACATCAGTCGTACCTTGTAAACTGTTCAAAAATTGAAGCAATAGAAGGCAACGAGATCAGGATTGGAAACAAGTCCTTACCAATAAGCCGTAATTACCGGGACATGGTAATGAAGATTATAGGTCAGCGGCTATTAAAAAGGTAAAAAAAACGTTTATAAATTAGGCTGAAATAAGATATCGCCAGTGCCTTTTTACGAGACAGGTAGCCAGCTTTTCTTTTCATGGCCCATCGGGCCTACCGCTTTGTAGCCATAGAGGCTACCCTACGCCCTCCTATTTTATTGTATAAGTTAGTGTTGTATAGTATAAGCCGCCAATTGCCGGTCCGCCTAAAAAGGAGTTATAATATTGATTAGTGAGGTTTGTTGCACCAAGTTTTACATTAAGCTTCGATTGTAAAAAATCATAATTTACCTGCGCATCAATAGTGCCATAGGCCTGCACTTTGCCATTAACTAAAAACGATTGCCAGTAATACCCGCTTTGCCACTTGTAGGTTACGTTAAAGCCAAAACTTTTCACTACCTGGTTACCGCCGAATGAAAAATTGGTTATCCACGCCGGCGTATTAAATCCGTCTTCAAGCGCGTCCTCATTGGCGGTACGCTGTAACTTGGCATACGAAACATTGCCCGATGCCACATATTTTTGCGACAGGTTATATGATAAACCAAGGCTCCCGCCGATATTATACACAGTGCTCCGCGAATTGGTCCAGGCACGATAGCGGCTTTGTTTAGCTTTATCATTCAATGCAAAAGGGATGGAGTCGGGCTTTTGGGTATTGGGTACATTGATTTCTACCTGGGCAATAAAGTTATCGTATTTATTATAATAAAAGTCGGCATCAGCCTTAAGCCTTCCGTCAAGAAACAAAGCCTTGTATCCTGTTTCAAACGAGTTTATATGTTCGGGTTGTAGATAGGTATAAGGGTTCTTTTTCAGCAAACCTTTTTCGTTTTCAATAGCGGTATTGGTAGGTACGCCCTGGTTAAAATCATTTTTTACCGCAGCCTGGAATGCATCGATGGATGTGCGGAGGTAAGAGTTTTCAAAAATGCCGTTTGATACTACCCGTAAACCGCCTATCCGTTTTACACCACCGCTGTTCACATTCGAAAATGCCTCGAATATACTTGGAAACCGGTACCCGCTCTGGAACGATACGCGTATGTTTTGTTCAGCCACGGGCGAAAAAACAGCTGTAAGGCGTGGGTTTAATTTTAGGTCGAAATAATCATTCCTGTCGGCGCGCAAAGTAGCCGATAGCGTTAGTTCATTATCAAAGAGTGTTTTTACAGCCTGTACAAATCCGCCGGTTTTGCTGTACAGCAAATCTTTATAAGCCTCGCCCGGCACGTAGTTTATGAAATAATTGCCATCGGGATGAATGATGTAGGTACGGTGGTCAAATCCACTGAGTAAATCGAGCCCTGTTTTTTGCGTAAAAGTGGGCGAAATTGCTTTTGAAATATCCACTTGTCCCTCAACATGAAAAAGATCGTCCTTTACCTGCAATGCCGACCCGATGTCCCAGTTATTGATGTCGGCAAGTTTACCCAGCGTGCTTTTAAAAGCAGCGGTTCCTGGCTGGTACCGGCCCGCGTCAGCATCCTGCCGTGCCGATAACAACGCTTGCTGCACACTGGCACCGGCCGCAGTCGCCTTGTTAAAACCACTGGTAAAATCGGCATACCAGGTATTGTCGTTTTTATAGTTCCGGTCCTCATTTTCGCCGGCCGAACGCAGGTTGTATGATTTACCCGTATTTTCAATAGTCAAATAAGTGCGCACCTGGAAAATATCGTTCTTTAACTCCAGCGCATGCTGCTGCAGCGTATAACCTTTTAGCCTGAAACGGTTTGCGCGCTGGTAAATATTATCCAAATCGGCAAAACGGAAGGTATAGGTAAGCCTTGTGTTAGGGCTAAATTTATAGGCTAAGCCAAGGTCGGCCTTAAAGTTGTGCAGGCCATAGCTGGTCAGGTCTTTTTCGGCGTAGCCGGTGCGTGCAACGGAGTATTGCTTGCCGCCAAGCGTTATTGTTTTCCTGTCCGACGATTCATTTCCATACCCGTTTATAGGATCGTAAGCGGGGTTATCGGGCCCGCCGGGAATACCCAGTTTGGCATTTGCAGCAGCATTTTGGTCGGTTGTATTATCGGCTATCCAATCATACCCCGTGGTGTATGTGCCATTTAATTTAAAAGCGAATTTTGTTGAGAAGGCATGCGCAATTCTAAAACTCGACTCCGAAAATATTTTCGCCCCTGTTTCCGCATCGCCCAGGTGATTAACACCTGTTTTTTGCTGAATAGTTACGCCCTGGCAGGTAAAGGGATCCCTTGTGATAAAGTTGGCCAGCCCGTTAATGGCATTCAGGCCGTAAAGCGCCGATGCGGTGCCGGGGATAATTTCGACACTTTCAATATCCAGGTCGCTGGGGCCCAAAGCATTGCCGATCGGCGCGCCAATGTGCGGGGCCTGGTTGTCAATACCATCAACCAATTGAGTAAAGCGCACATTGGTGGTGTTGGCAAAGCCGCGGGTATTTATAATTTTAAAGCCAAGGCTTGGTGTTATCAGCTGCACCCCTTTAACATTTTCAAGGGCGTCAAAAAAAGAAGGTGCGGCCGATAGCTTAAAGGTCGGCCGGCCTATTTTTTCGATGCTTACCGGCGACCGTAAAATACTTTCGCTGATGCGCGATGCGCTTATTACCACTTCAGAAAGTTCTTTCCTTTTTAAATTGGAAGTATCTGCCGTTACCGTTTTTTTTATCGATGTATCTTTTTTGAGCGTATCCTGTGCAAAGGTTATCAAACAAATT
>JBDUDE010000526.1:0-4724 GCA_040003105.1 Mucilaginibacter sp.
AAAACAGGGGTGTTCACGTGTAACCCCCTATTTTTTGGCAATTTATTGATTATAAGTATATTATGACCAAAAAAGCCGAAATTGTGTAACCCCCCTGTAACCCCCCTCCGACGCGGAGATACAGCGGAACGTCCAAAAAAATTTTCCCGATTATGCACAGGGTTTAGTCTTGCGTCCAGCATTTAGGCAGGCCGCATACCAAAGCAATTATCACCAGGCCCATCAAAAAAGTCTTCTATTTTTACTAAAAATATTAGTTTATTTTGATATATTTGTAACTACCGGCACCTCCCGCAATCTTCTTTCAAAATATACCATTTTTATTTCTACCGATACTTTTAAGTTTCATTTGTACTTTGTTCTTTAAAATATGATAAACGCCATGCCGGGGACTTGTACGACCCTTTTCAGCTGGTTACTGTTGCTAAATTACCTGCATTTTAACAGGGGTAAACAGGTGTTTTGGTCCCGTAACCGGTTCTTTTCTGAAGGGCTAAAAGCGGTTTGCCTTGATAATCGCGATTTTTACGAGGGGCTGAATGCGGTTTTGCTGTGAGACTTATAAATAACCTTAATTGAGAAGCGTGAATCTTTTTAAAAAATCGTCGCGTTTCAGTGGCCAAATTCTTTGATTTTTCTACCCTTTCTTTCGCTTGTTGGTTCAGCGAAGCGAGGACCGGGTGAGTTCTCCCGAAGCGGCGTTAACGTGAGTGCATTAGCTCAAATGCACAACATAAAAGCTTGTGACGACGACCCATCCCGGTTACGGACGTCCGGGGATTCGCTCGCCGCCCCACTCTCCGGTAAGGTGTAACAGGTAAGCCTTTCATTTAAAGCTTTACAATTTATCCGCACATCGGCACAATCAAAAATCATATATTTACCCCATGCCTTTTACGTTTGCGCACCCTGCCATTGTTTTGCCTTTCGGCAAGATTTTTAAACGAGGGCTCTCGGTTACGGGGCTGGTTATTGGCAGTATGTCGCCCGATTTTGAGTATTTTTTTCGGATGCGCATTTTTAGCGCTTACAGCCACACCTGGGAAGGGCTGGTTTGGTTTGATGTGCCGCTGGCCTTTGTGCTGGTAATTTTGTACGAAATTTTTATTAAGGAAAAACTGATAACCCACCTGCCAGGCGGCCTTAACCGCCGCTTTTACTACACCAGGCAACATGTTACTTTCTATACAGTCGGATATTTTATAGCCATTTTGGCTTCGGTAGCGTTGGGGGCGGCATCGCATATTGCGTGGGATGGGTTTAGTCACCCCAATGGTATGTATGTGCACCAGTGGCCGGTTTTGCAGCGGGTGTTTAATATATATGGCTACCACTTATACGGGTTTACCATATTGCAGCACGGCAGCACCTTGCTCGGCCTATTGTTTATTGCTATCGTATGCCTGGCGCTGCCCAAGGGCGAGCTTACCCGGGCAAAAAGCATTACGGGCTTTTGGCTGCAGGTGGTGCTGGTTACGGCGGTAACGGTAGCCATTAAACTGGCTGCCGGCCTGCAATTGAATGCCTATAGTAACGTGATAATTAGTATTATTGACGGCGGGCTGCTGGGGCTGGTGGTGTCGGCGTTGCTGAGTGAGTAGCAGTAGCAGTAAAAGTTGGGGAGACTTTGTCGCGCGGAGATTTTACCCACCCGGTCGACGCTACGCTGGACCACCCTCCCTTTCGTAAACGAAATGGAGGGAAGAAAGAAAAAAGTGCCGGCCAGTGCGATACCTTCCCCTAAATTTAGGGGAAGGAGGAGGATAGGGTAAGAACGGCGAACAGGTTTACGTCATAGACGCCGTTGCTAAATCCTAAAATCCAACAATTCCTATAAATCTTAGTTTATATTTGCACATCTGCACATCGGTCACCATGCTACAAATACAGGAAAACGTATCGCTAAAAAATTTTAACACTTTCGGCGTTGATGTCAAAGCCAGGTATTTTGTGGAGATCAACCGCAACGACGACCTGGTTGAGCTGTTTATGGACCCGCAATGGAAGCAGGTGCCCCATCTTGTGCTGGGAGGCGGCAGTAATATGCTGCTGTTGAAAGACTATGAGGGGCTGGTTATCCGCATTAATATCAGGGGGATTGAACACCGCATCAGTCATGACGATGTGTACGTTGAGGCAGGCGGCGGCGAGGTATGGAACGATTTGGTGAACTTTTGCGTAGCGCGCGAATATGCGGGGATGGAGAATTTAAGTTTGATACCGGGCTCGGTGGGCGCATCGCCTATACAGAACATCGGCGCCTACGGGGTCGAGCTAAAGGACGTGTTTCAAAGTTGTTGTGCTTTTGATCTGGCAACCGGCGCCTTTAAAACTTTTACCAAAGCCGATTGTAAATTCGATTATCGCGAAAGCATATTTAAAAGCGAGCTGAAGGGCCAGTATATTATTGTGTCGGTAAAGTTCCATTTGTCGCTGCTGCCCAATTTTAATTTAAAGTACGGCGCCATTGAGCTGGAACTGCAAAACCGGGGCATAACCGAGCCCACGCTTAAAGATGTATCGCAGGTGGTGTCGCATATCCGCGTATCCAAACTGCCGGACCCGTCGACGATAGGCAATGCAGGCAGTTTTTTTAAAAACCCAATTATCAGCGCCGGGCTATTTGCGCAGGTGAAGGCTAAATTCCCGGAAATAGTAAACTACCCTGCCGGCGATGGGCTTGTAAAGTTGGCCGCCGGCTGGCTGATTGAGCAATGCGGCTGGAAAGGAAAAGTGGTTGGCCATACCGGCACATGGAAGAACCAGGCACTGGTGCTGGTGAACCATGGCGGCGCAACGGGCGATGAAGTGTACAGTTTTTCGTCGCAAATCATAGACAGTGTGTACACTAAATTTGGCGTTTTACTACAACGCGAGGTGAATATTATTAGTTAAATAATTATATTAAAAATGAAATTTACCTTTAAAAATCTTAAGGAACTATAACATTCCTGTTACTAAAGCTTTCTATTTTTTATTGTAATTCATAAACATAACCATCTTTAACATCGCTGTTTATCAGCAATTTAAATATACTGTTAGTGTAATTTATACACACATAAAATCTCAAAACCATTGCTTGTTGTACATTAAAGTTGCCAGTGTGTACAAAACTTAAGTGGCACTATGCTTGCCTAAGTGTTGATACAAAACTTTAACAAGTATGACAAAGATTGAGTTTAACACCCTAGTACTACGTCAGGCAACCTCATTAAGGTCTTATGCCCTCCATTTTACCCATGACGCAGATGATGCTAACGACCTTGTTCAGGATACAATGTTGAAGGCCATAACTTATTATAATAAGTTTAAAGAAGGAACTAATTTGAAGGGGTGGTTATACACAATTATGAAGAACACCTTCATTAATAACTACCGCCGCTTTATAAAAATGAACACTTTTGTAACTAAAAGTGACGAAATAAGTTCACCTAACCTGGTATTCAGCTCTACCAAAAACCAAGGCGAAGCCAAGTTTGTAATGGATGACCTGAAAAAAGCATTAGACAGGTTACCTGCTGATTACTACGTGCCCTTCACTATGTATTTTGAAGGCCACAAATACCACGAAATTGCTGACCATTTAGAAATCCCAATCGGCACAGTTAAAACACGCATACATGTTGCACGCAAGCTGCTTAAAAAGAGCCTTAAGGCTTATGATAACGGTATTGCAAAACCCGTGTACGCCGAAAACTAAGCGTTCATTTCAGTTACATCTACCCATATAAAAACGAAAGCCCGGATTTTTTCCGGGTTTTTTGTTTTTTCGATTTTTAATTGCAGAGGCGCAATATTTGCGTCTCCCGCGCAAAGGTAATTGCCTTGGGTATTCTCTCACATTATGGTTTCGAGACGCAAAATATTGCGTCTCTACAATTAAATTAATTGCTACTTTAGCCCGAATGGAATTGGCTACCTACACAAAATCGCAACTTGCTTTACGCAACGGGCAGGACAAACCCGAGGTATGGATAGCCTATAAAGGGGTTATTTACGATGTATCGCGCAGCCGCCTTTGGCGCAACGGCAAACACTATGAGCACTGGGCCGGCCAGGACCTCACCGCCGAACTTGGCGATGCTCCGCATGATGAATGGGTATTTCAGAATTTAGATGTGGTGGGAAAGTTGGCGTAAAGTCGGAAATCGGAATGCCGATTGCGGAAGGATTTGCAAATCGGATTGCGAAATGCCGACTACGAAAGTATTTTTTCATTTCGCATTCAACATTCCGCACTCCGTATTCAATCAAATCTCAAACTTCGACAGGCTCACAAACTCATTTACCCTGGCAGCAATTTCTTCCTGGGTTAAGTTTAATATTTTTTCTGTACCGAATTTCTCAACACAGAATGAGGCCAGCGCCGAACCAAAGATGATGGCGTTTTTCATATTGTTGAAATTAACCGTACCAACCTTGGCCATATAGCCTATAAAGCCGCCGGCAAAGGTGTCTCCGGCGCCTGTAGGGTCAAAAACTTCGGCAAGTGGCAATGCAGGGGCCGAAAATATTTTGCCTTCGCCAAACAGCAGCGCGCCGTGTTCGCCTTTTTTTATGATGAGATATTTGGGGCCCATGGTTAATATCTTGTTTGCAGCCTTTACTAATGAGTATTCGCCTGATAGCTGGCGTGCCTCGGCATCGTTGATGGTTAATACGTCAATCATTTTGATGGTGTCCAGCAGGTCGTCCAGCATAATGTCCATCCAAAAGTTCATCGT
>JBDUDE010000655.1:0-4701 GCA_040003105.1 Mucilaginibacter sp.
TCTTTCTGTTCGGGTCGTTCGGCGCGCTGCTTTTGCTCCGGGCGCTCTTTTTGTTCCGGACGGGTAGCACCCGGACCGGCAACCTGCGTACGGCTCGATGGCCTGTTTACGGCCGGCCTGGCATCTTTCCTGTCGGCCCCGGGACGGCTTACGGCAGCCACTGCCGGCCTTCCATGGTTTACATTTGCAAACGAGGCCCTGTCACTGTGCGCAGCTTGCTGGTGCGAAACCTGGTCGGGCGTGGGCTGTACGTGGCGCTCACGCATGGCAGCCTGCTCCTGTGGCCTTGGGCGTGCATTCACTCCGCCCGGGCCGTTATAGCTGCTGCGGTTAACGGTAGTATTAACCACCGTGCGGTCGATATATGTGTTATGGATTATGGTGCGGTTTACGTTTACCACGGCAGTATTATATTCAAACCTGTTGCCCTGCCACCTGCCGCCGCCGTAACCATAGCCGCCGTAGCCATAACCATAGTTAATGCCGCCGTAAAAACCAACATGCGGCCCCCAATAGCCCGCGTGAAACCCATACGCGCTACCTGCATAGCCCCAGTAAGCGGGCGTCCAGTACAGGCCTGGGTTTGGCGGGGCAATCCATGCGCCGGGTACCCAGTAGTAACCATCGGCATCGTCATAGGCCCAATAGCCGGGCTGCCATATATAACCATCTGAGGGGCATTCGGGTTGTTCATAAACCGGTAATGCCGGTGGTGCTGTGCGTACGGTAAGGCTTATGCTCACCTGCGCATATAAATTAGATGCGGCAAAACAAACCGCACAAACAATTACAAATACTTTAACAAACTTTTTCATAGGGGTATTTAATTATGTTTACTTAATCCCCGGCATTAGCCGGGCCATGGTATATTACAATTACAACCCTATAATGTTTGGATACCTTAGTTTGATTTGGTGGTATCTTTTTTCAACTGCTGCTGTGCTTTTTTTACCCTCAGCTCCTCAGCCTCGTGTTTTTGCCCCTGCCGTAGCTGCATTTGCATGCGCGCAGATTTTCCGGTTACGATATGCCGTTTAACCCGGCGGCGCTTTTTATAAACTTTGTGTTGCGTTTGAACAGTTTGCTGAATTACAGCCCCGGCTGAATTCGCGTTATCCGCCGGTGTTGCAGCCTTTGATAAGCATGCCGCCAGAATACCTGCCAGCACAAGTAAAAATGTTGCCTTTTTCATTTTCGGTTAAATTGGTAAGAGGTAGACAATAAAGATAGCAGAATGTTTGAAGAATGAAAAAAGCTGGCTTATGTGGGTGTCATGTCATTCAATAATTTAAGGTTAGTCAGGGGTCTTAAGCCGCCCTCCCCGGGCTTGTATCCGTAAAACCCTTGTTAAACCCCTGCTTTTTAATATATTTGATAAATCGATTCGCGATTTAAAGGCAACCCTAATGCCTCGAAGTCTAAGTATTAATTAAACGCTTTTTACAATTGGCTTGCTTTTTGGCCTTTGCGCATTAGGGCAGCAGGTTTCAACAGACATTTTTACCGCAACAGCGCCCGCGGGCGCCACGAAACTTACAGGCCAGCCGTTGGCAGATTACCTGCGCGCCAATTACAAAAAAACACTTGTGCCGTCAAACCAGGAAAATACCTACCTGGCCGATGGTGTGATAGTGTGCTTTTGGGGGCTCCCGGGCGGCCCCGTGAAATCAAAACCTTTGGAAGAAATGCAGACAAGGATGGTTACCGTACTGCAAAAGAACAATACGGTTAACTATGCCCGGATTGAAACCATAAACAACATCCGTTTTTTAATTTATGAATATGAAAGCGACGGCGAGGTTTACATAAGATACTGGTCGGACCCCAACTCCAAAGGGCAAAACCTTAGCGGCATTACCCAATTTAAAACAGGCGACAAGGAAAAGGCACGGCAGGACTTAAAAGATCTCTTAACCAGTATGCATTTCAAGGAACAATAATCCCAAATGCCTATCAGGATTTCTCCACTTTAAAAATCGGTATAATCTTTTCCCATCCCGATGGTTGTCGGGACGGTGCAATCCCAATTACATAATCGGTGTAATCACATTAATATAGTATATTTACAAAAAGCAAATTGCCATATTGGCACATAAAACCATGTTTTGTAACAACGGTATGGGGTTTGCTATCTAATTTGTAAATTCACTTACCCGTAACGGTGAAAACCGCAGCGGGACTAAAATCCTAAAGAAAAAACACATGAAAAATTTATTAATAGTATTGGGCATTATCATCGTGATTTGCCTGGTTGGCTCATGCAGCTATAATGGTATCGTTAAAAAAGATGTGGTGGTTAAGGCTAAATGGTCTAACGTACAATCAGACTATCAGCGCCGCAGCGACTTGATACCCAACCTGGTTGCTACCGTAAAGGGCGCCGCTAATTTTGAAAAAAGCACTTTGGTTGATGTTACCAACGCCCGCGCCAAAGCAACATCTATACAGGTTGACGCCAGCAAGCTGGATGCCGAACAAATACAAAAATTCCAGGCTGCACAAGGCGGGCTGAGCCAGGCATTGGGACGTTTACTTGTAGCATCGGAAAATTACCCGGAACTAAAATCGAATGCAAACTTTATGGGCTTGCAATCGCAATTGGAAGGCACCGAAAACCGCATCAACGTTTCGCGCCGCGACTTTAACGATGCCGTGCAGGATTATAACGGCACTGTGCGCTCGTTCCCGGCGGTAATTATGGCCAAAATATTCGGATTTAGCGAAAAAACCGGCTTTGCCGCTGATGCCGACGCACAAAAGGCGCCTAAAGTAGCATTCTAACTTTTTGGATTTCACCGATTGGAGGATGACTACACCGATTGCCTTTCGGCGTTTAAATCGGCGTAATCACTCTTAAAAATCGGTATAATCGCAAACAATAATCGGTGTAATCGTTCTCCAATCAGTGTAATCACAAAAATATGGCAGTATTTAACGACGAGGAGCAGCAGCGCATCCGCAGCGCAATTGAAAGTGCCGAGAAAAATACCTCGGGGCAGATAAGGGTTTGTATCGAAAAAACCTGCAGCGAAGATGTGCTTGACCGTTCCGCCAAATATTTTCACCAGCTGGACATGCATAAAACCCGGCTGCGCAACGGCGTGCTGATTTATGTGGCTACAGTCGACCGTAAATTTGCCATTATTGGTGATGCCGGCATAAACAAGGTAGTGCCCGATAATTTTTGGGACGATACCAAAGAGCAGATGCTGAACCAGTTTAAATATGGCAACCTGGTTGAAGGGATTGTTACCGGCCTTAAAATTGCCGGCGATAAGCTAAAGCAGTACTTTCCGCACCAAAGCGATGGCAGCAATGAAATATCAGACGATGTAGCCTTTATGGATGGCGAATAAACATATCCCCATGTTAAAAAAACTCATTTTATTTTCGGGCCTGCTGCTTATTGGCTTTCTGGCCTTTGCACAACAACTTCCGCCAAAGTCGAACACGCTGGTGACCGATTATACCGGCACGCTGCGCGAAGAGGAAAAGGGATTGCTTGAGCACAAGTTGGTTACATTTGCCGATTCAACCTCGACACAAATTGCGGTGGTAATTATTAAATCCGTCGGCGATTATGATATTAACGACTACGGCCAAAAGCTGGGCCGCGCCTGGGGCATTGGCGAAAAGGGCAAAAACAATGGCATCCTGGTTTTGGTGGCGCTTATTGATCATAAAGTTGCCATACAAACCGGCTTCGGCGCGGAGGGCGCAGTAACCGACCTTGTGACCCACGAAATTATAACGAACGACATTGTACCGCGCTTTAAGCAGCAGGACTACTACGGCGGACTTGACGAAGGCACCAGCAAACTGATGCAATATATGAAGGGCGAGTACAAGGCCAGCAAAAAAGTTAAAAAGGATGATGGTGGTGGTGGCGGTGCGGTTGGTTTTGTGATTATTATAGTAATAGTGATACTTATCATTGTGTTCCGCAAACGCGGTGGCGGTGGCGGCCATATTATTGGCAGCCGTGGCGGCGCGAGCCCGTTCTGGTGGTTTTTAGGCGGCGCTATGCTTGGCCGCGGCAGCGGCGGCTGGGGCGGCTTTAGCGATAGCGGCGGCGGTTTTGGCGGCGGCTCATCGGGCGGCGACAGCGGGGGTAGCTTCGGCGGCTTCGGCGGCGGGGATTTTGGCGGCGGCGGCTCGAGCGGGAGCTGGTAGGGGGAAGTTCATGGTGGATGGTTCATAGTTCATAGCCGAAGAAGATGGGTTGTAGAAACGCATTACTTTGCGTCTCCCGCCATGCAAATAATCGCACAAAAATCGTTTCTAAAAAAGCCGGCTTCACAGATCCAATTATTATGTATAAAAAGATAAAAAACTCCCTGCGCTGCGGATTAGGAATTTTTGCTGTCTGTGCCCTTTTGCTTTCTTTAGGCGCGGGTTGGCCGCTTTTATGGTTTTTATTTTTAGTTCCCGGGATTTGGTACGGGATAGTACTTTCCGCAGATGTTGAAAGCAAATATTCGCCTGTATTATTCGTTATCGCATCAACAGTATTATATATCGCTTGTTTTTTCATTGTTCATCCTGGCAGGGACGACGATTTCTTAATTCCAAGGATATTTTTGGCCAGCGCCATAGGTTCGCTACTGCTATTCTCTTTTTATTATTTAATTATTTCGCGTAATTTTCTTTATTGGAGGGTCTTGCTTTATTCATTGCTAACAGGTACCATAAGCGCTATTC
>JBDUDE010000223.1:0-4693 GCA_040003105.1 Mucilaginibacter sp.
CCGAAATACAGATCACCTGGATAATAAGCGGCGAAGGCACTTTGCTGGCCGGCAACAACATGCACGTGTTCAGGGACGGTGAAATTTATGTGATTGGCGCCAACCTGCCCCACTTGTTTAAAAGCGACCCCGCCTATTTTCAACCCGACAGCGATAAGGAAGTAAGAGCGGTTACGATATTTTTTAATCCATCCGGTAAACTATCTGCATTGTTTAGCCTACCCGAAATGAAATCGGTCGCCGCGTTTATTACACAAAACCCCAGCGGTTTTAAAGTGCCCGATGCCCTGTATCCTGATATGGTGAAACGTATACTGGCAATTCAACGGGCCGTCGGCGCCGAACAGCTTTATGGTTTTATAAGCCTGCTTAATGTTTTAAGCACTACGCACAACCTGCAAGCACTGTCGTCAGGCAGCTATGCTTTTTCAATGACCGACCCCGAAGGCATGCGCATTGCATCGGTTTACAATTACATTATGCAAAATTACAGCAGCGCTTTAACGCTTGAGGACGTTGCCATGCAGGCCCACCTTACCCCTACTGCCTTTTGCCGATATTTTAAAAAGCATACCCGCCATACCCTGGTAAATTTTGTAAACAAAGTAAGGGTGAACGAGGCCTGTAAGATGCTGGTAAATGGTTCCGCAAAAAGTATTGCCACTATTGCATACAGCTGCGGGTTTAACAGCATTACCAATTTTAACTACGTTTTCAAAAGCATCACCGGCGTATCGCCAAGGGATTATGTGAGTAGTTATGCAAGTGCGGTGGAGTGAAGAAGAACCAAGAGTCAAGAACCAAGAATCAAGAGAAAAACCCATCGCAGGCAATACACCCGGCGGTTGCCACCATGCTGTCTTGTCTTGGTTCTTGATTCTTGACTCTCTAATCAAGGTGTCTTATAATAATATATCGGCGAATAAACGCCTTCGCTGGTGGTATAATATCCTTTCCCGTCTGCCGTAAAACCTATGGCTTCGCCCTGCTTTTCGGGTACATAGAACGGTATTGCGGGTTTGCCTTGCATAGTTTTCCAAACGGGTTCGTTGCCGTTGCGTTTCCAGTAATAAACCTTTTCGTAGCTTTTTAATACTATTTCCGAGCCATCTTTTGAAATGTCGCCGGCAGTTATCCATTTAAATAATTTCAGACCGGCAAAAAACAGTTTGCACCGTTTGGTTAGGGTAATGGTATCGTTATCCCTGTATTTTAAAGGCGCTGTGTATACGCTTACCGAATCCTGCCGTTTGGTTACAATGTACATTAGCTTTTCAATGGGGTCAACCATCAGCGTTTCTGCGTCTTTTGGCCCGTCAGGATATTTCAAGTTGAGGCGCACCGGCTCATCCGTGGTGACTTCATTTTTCAGCCAGTCTGCTTTTTCAGCAAAACGGTAAACTGTTAAATAGGGGCGCTTGGCCAGGTTATCGCCAATATCACCTAAGTAAACGTAGCTCTTCCCTTTTGCAGGGCCCGGGCCAACTGCAATGTCCTCGCAATCATAAACTCCAAGTGGGGCTTTTTTATCACCCTTATAATATATTGTCGATTTCAGTTTACCATCGGGTGTTATGGCAAAAAAACGGCTGGTATCCCCACTATCATTATGCACATAATAAATATCCGGGTTAATCCCCGATACAGCAATGCCCGAGATTTCGCCCATTTGTTTGCTATCCAGCTTGCCGGCTACATCCGTTTCGCGGGTAAGCTGCCTGTGCCGGCCATAGGCGCCCACAAAAAGGACGATTACCAGCGGTACAATAATTCTTATTTTAGTGGAACGGCTCATTTAAAACTCGATACTGTGTCTTTAGAACTTATAATAACGCAAATAAACGCATTTAGTGTGAAGGGATGGTTAAGTTTAGTGATTAGGGGTAGGAGATTAGTTGGAAAAGTTCGAATGTAGAGAATGTCCGAAGACTATATTTTTAGTTAAAAGTTCGGAAGTGTAAAAGATGATTGGTAGATTTACAATCTGAAAACCTTAAAACATGCGCTGCAAAGCTACAAATCAACATTCGTCACAATATTTAAAACAAATTAATACATTAGCCATAAATCAATAATTAACTATGCAATTAAATAAAAACGTTTTTTGCGCCCTCGCAGCGGTGGCCCTCCTGGGTTTTCAAGCCAAAGCGCAAAAGGTAGAATTTACAGAATACGACCTTCCTAATGGACTGCACGTAGTTCTGCACCAGGATAGCAAAGCGCCGGTAGCGGTGGTGAGCGTGATGTACCATGTGGGGTCGAAAAATGAGGCGGAAGGGCGTACTGGCTTCGCCCACTTTTTTGAGCACCTGCTTTTTGAGGGCAGCGACAACATTAAACGCGGCCAGTTTTTTAAAATAGTATCGGCCAACGGCGGGCAAAATAACGCCAATACCACGCAGGACCGTACTTTTTATTACGAAGTGTTCCCGTCAAACCAGTTGGAAACAGGCATGTGGCTTGAAAGTGAGCGCATGCTGCACCCGGTAATAAATGAAATCGGCGTAAAGACACAAAACGAAGTAGTAAAAGAGGAAAAACGCCAGAGCCTGGATAACCGCCCTTATGGTAATTTAATTACTTATATAAGCGAGGGACTGTTCCCGACACACCCTTACCATAACGGTGTAATTGGCTCGATGAAGGATTTGGATGCGGCCAAATTGGATGAGTTTAAAGATTTCTTTAAAAAATATTATGTACCTAATAACGCCGTACTAACTATTGCGGGCGATATTGACATTGCTAAAACCAAACAATTGGTGCAATCATATTTTGCCGATATCCCGAAGGGTGCCGACGTGGTTTATAAAAAAGTTGACGAGGCTCCTATCACCAAACAAATTGTTGATACAGCTTACGATGCTAACATCCAACTGCCGTTTATGATTGAAGCTTACCGGGTGCCCGGTCGCGACAGCCACGATTCAAAAGTGATGCAGATGATATCTACCCTGCTTTCGGGTGGCGCAAGTTCGCGCATGTACAAAAAGATGGTGGATGAAAAGAAAAATGCACTACAGGTAGTTGCCTTTAACTATGCCCTTGAAGATTATGGCATGTACATATTAGGCGCCCTGCCAAACGGCGGTGCCGACCCTGCATCCCTGTTGCCTGACATGGACGAAGAGATTAAAAAATTGCAGGCTGATTTAATTAGCCCGGAGGAATACCAGAAATTACAGAACCAGTTTGAAAACAATTTTGTAAGCGCTAACACCCGCATGCTGGGCCTTGCCGAAAACCTGAGCAACGGTTATACCTTTTACCATAAAGATACCGGCCATGTTAATAAGGAACTGACCGAAATACGTTCAGTAACAAGAGAAGAAATAAGGGATGCTGCAAGGAAATACCTTAACACCAACCAGCGCCTTATTTTGTACTACTTGCCCGGAAAAGGTAAAGCTCAATAATTAATCATATCACGAAAAGAAAGTCATGAAGAAATATATAATTATAGCTGCCGGGGCATTATTGATGCAATATGCACAGGCGCAAACCATTGACCGCACCAAACAACCCAAACCAGGCCCAGCGCCGGTTTTAACCATAAAGGACCCGGTTAAATACATATTACCCAACGGCATTACCCTTTTGGTTGTTGAAAACCACAGCCTGCCAAAAGTAAACGCCAACTACCTAATTGATCTCGGCCCGGTAACCGAGGGTAGTAAAGCCGGCGTTGTTAGCCTTATGGGGCAAATGCTGAACGAAGGCACCAAAACAATGCCGAAGGCTGTATTTGACGAGGCTGGTGAAAAGCTGGGCGCTAACATTGGCCTTAGTTCTACCGGCGGCTATGCCTCGGCGCTTACCCGTTATTTTAAAGAAGCTTTCACATTGATGGGTACCGCTTTAAAAGAACCGGCATTTACCCAGGAATCGTTTGATAAATTGAAGAGCCAAACGATAACCGGCTTAAAATCGTCGGCAAAAAGTGCGCCTGCCATTGCAAACCGTGTAAACAACGCACTGGCTTACGGCAAGAACCACCCTAATGGTGAATTTGAGACTGAAGAAGGCATACAGGCCCTTACTTTACAGGACGTTAAGGACGCCTACAGCAAATATATGACACCGTCAAGAGGTTACTTAACCATTATTGGCGATATTAAACCGGCTGATGCCAAGGCTTTGGCTACCGAAGTACTAGGCAGCTGGAAAGGCGCAGCACTTGCTTTGCCAAAACTTGCCGAAGTTCCAAACCCGGCCAAAACTGAAATTGATGTGGTTGACGTGCCAACAGCCGTACAGTCGGAAATTAATGTAATTAACCTGGTCGACCTTAAGAAAAACAACCCGGACTACTTCCCGGCTATATTGGCCAGCTATATTTTAGGTGGCGGCGCCGAAAGCCGGTTGTTTATGAACCTGCGCGAAAAGCACGCCTTTACATATGGCGCGTATTCGCAATTGGGCAGCGGTCGTTTCCAGGAAACTTTTGACGCCTCGGCCTCTGTACGTAATGCAAAGGTTGACAGCGCAGTTACCGAAATGCTAAACGAGATCAAAAAAATTCGCACCGAAAAAGTGTCTGATGAAGAGCTTGCAAATGCAAAGGCCTTGTACAATGGCTCGTTTGCTTTGGGCCTGGAAGACCCGGCACGTACCGCAACATTCGCCAGCAATATTTTGATAAACGATTTGCCGGCCGATTTTTACAAAACTTATCTGCAAAAAGTAAATGCGG
>JBDUDE010000734.1:0-4686 GCA_040003105.1 Mucilaginibacter sp.
GGTATATCTATAAAAGCCATGTACCAGTTTGTGCAAAAAAAAGGCAATGTTAAAGGGATAAGAATCTGGAACACTACCAATGAGCCCGACTTTGAGCTGATGGCCTCCAAGCTTGGCAACTATATTGCTCAAACCGATACGGTGCGGGGGTCGACGGCAGATGAGATACTCCGCACGTTTTATGATATTAAACACGCTAAAATAAGTTATTCAAACATCCTGCGCCGCGAGGATGTTAAAAATTTGCGCGAGTTACAGCGGCACCCAAATTCCACATCGTATTCCAAACAAAATATGATGACATTTTTTTTGGACCCCTACCAGCTTAAGATTAAAAACACACATAAAGAACTTTACCAGGAAGTAACATTGCAACCCGTAGTGTACGATCCGCCCGACAATCCAACCGGCACGATGGTAACCGAATTGACGCTGCCTGGTGCGTTTTCTGATTATAAGCTTTACTTCCGGTCGGCGCCCGGTTACCTTACTGCCGAGATTAACCGCCGGTTTATGCCCATCGGCGCTTTAGTATTTTTAATTTATTGCTTTTTAGTGCTTATTGGCTGGCTTATTTATCGCAACCTGAGTGCTAACGTCAAGCTTTTTAAGCTTCAGTACGATTTTATAAACAATTTTACCCACGAGTTTAAAACACCGGTAAGCGTTATAAAGATAGCCGGCTCAAATCTTAGCGGCGACAGCGAATTAACCGAACGCCAGCGCAAACAATACGGCCGGATTTTAAATGAAGAGGCCGACAAGCTGAACGAGTTGATGAACAAACTGCTTTCATTTACCCAGCTCGAAAATAAATCAATCAATATAAAAAGAGAAGAAATTGACGTTGAACATTTTGTGAGAAGTTATATTGAGACTTTCAGGGTAAAATATCCTGATTTTAAAATCACATCCAGAATTGGGAAAGTCTATCCGTTTCATTCTGACCCTGTGTTGTTGGGAAGCGTTTTCCAGAACCTGATTGAAAATGCCTACAAATATTCGCACCCGCAAAAAAAGGAGTTGGATATACACGTAAGTACCAATAAGCGCAATATTGTATTTTCGTTTAGGGACCGGGGCATAGGGATACAAAAAGATGAACTGACAAACGTGTTTAAAAAGTTTTACAGGATAGAGAACCAGTATAATCAAAACGGAAGCGTAGGCCTGGGCTTGGCTTTTTGTAAAGAACTGGTTAATTTTATGGACGGAGAAATAATTGTTAACAGTAAAGTAAATGAAGGTTCGGAGTTTATAGTTACCTTACCTTACGAAAATTGAGATATGAATAAAGAAATAAAAATTGCGCTGGTTGAAGATGACGAAAACCTGCGTTTCCTGGTATCAGAGCGCTTACAAAGCGAAGGTTATAAAGTTTTGGAAGCCGCCAATGGCGACGATGCCGAGAAGATTATCTTAAGCGAATCGCCCGATATCGTTTTGCTCGACTGGATGCTGCCGGGCAAACAAGGTTCGGAAGTTTGCACCAACATACGCCAGAAAGGTTTTGATAACCTGGTTATCATGATGACCGCCAAAGGACAGGATATTGACAAAATTGAGGCCTACAATTTCGGCGTAAGCGACTATATCATCAAGCCGTTTAATATGGATGTGTTGGTGGCCATGATTGACAACAAGATAAAATTCTCGTTAAACAGCGAGAAGACCGAATCGTACAAGTTTGCCAATATGGAGCATTTGCCCAATACGCATCTGCTGGTAAAAGAGGGCCGTAAAATTGAGCTAACCATACTCGAGAACCGTATCCTGTTATACTTCCTGAAAAATAAAAACAAGGTAATAAACCGCGAAGAACTGATGATGGAAGTTTGGGGTTACAATGCCGATGTAAACACCCGCACGCTGGATATGCACATTGTGCGTCTCCGCAAAAAAATTGAGTCAAACCCCGATTCGCCGCAATATTTGCAAACGGTTAGGGGTATTGGATATAAATTTGTTTATAACGGGTAGGCAGTTTAGTACGATTGATGGCATTTAAAACCTGTCTGATAAAGATAGCGCTATGTGCGTGTTGTGTTTTTAGCAGTTATATTGCGTATGCGCAAACTGCTATCAACATAGCCGGAAAAATATATACAATCCCAATATTTAGTAATGACACGCTCACCTCGAAGGAGCAATATGTAAAGGAAGATTCGCTGCTTATCGCGTATAAATTCACAAGGCCATTGGTTCAATCTAAATACGATTTTGAAGCAAGATGCTTTGTGAAGACTGCAGATATAGGGGAGCGTTTTGTAATGATAATCCTCACAGGAAATAAGGATAAATTAACAGCTGAATTGTATGATTGCCGTTATGTTGCCATATTAACCGACGGCACACCCGGAATTAAATTAGGTCAATATGAATCTATATGGATTCAAAAAGACGAGCATCGCATTAATCTTAGAACCGATACCAATTTTACCCGGCTAATTGAGGCGGGACTATTTAACTTCCCGGATAAAATTTTTTTTCAAAACGGTAAGGATTCCCCCACAATGGAGGATGTTTATCATAGTAATTATGTAGTAGAAGTTAAATTAAACGGAAAATATCATAGCTTCAGATACAATCCCGATTTATCAAAAAGTGGCTCTCTGGATAAAACATTCTTTGATGGTAAGGCTATTATCAATGCTTTTTTTGACCTGGCAAAGTGTAAACGGTTGATGTAGTCGGTGACTATAAAGAGGGCTTATAAGCAGTTGATATGATAAAATCCCCATAAAAACTTCTCCTTTCAACTGCCCTATACCCCCGCGCATTAAAAAGCTGTTCCACATCCGGCAATTGCGATGCTTCAATTTTGCAAAGCGTCCTGAAAAATAAAAACATCGATTTTAATAAAACGCTTTGCCACCATTTTCCGGTTAGCTGAAAGTCGGCATTTAGCCATGCAGCACCGGGCTTAAGTAATTGATGAATATGGTCAAACACTTTTTGTGCAGTAGCTTCCGTGAAATTATCAAACAAAAAAGGCGTTATTATTACATCAAATCCCTGGCTAATAACTACGTTTTCTACCGCATCATTAACAAAGACAACTTCATTCAGGCCGTTATCCCGTTGCTTTGAGCGTATCATCATATCCGCGGCAATCTCCACATAAGTTATCTGCAGGCCGGACGGGTGTATTTTAGTCAGCTCCTCCAATATCCAGCCCGTTCCACCACCAACTATTAATACAGCGCTGTTAGCAGGCACAAATTGCAGCAAATAGACCTGCGCATTAATTAATGCACGCCCGTAAACCAGCCGCGAAAGCCTGTCATAAAACCATGCCGAATTATTATAGTTGGATGCCATTGGGTAGTTGAAATGGTTGTAGTTGTTGTAGAGGTTGTAAAAGTTAGAAATGGTAGTAAATCGCCAACGCTGCAACTTTTACAACACTTACAACCTTTACAACTATTTACCTATCTTTAAATACCTTAACTCAGCAAATATGAAAGTATTATTTATAAGGATAGGTCTTTTTGGCATTTTACTGGCGGGCGCTGCTAATTTACAGGCACAACAGGTAAAACCAAACGATAAATATAACCGCCAGGAAGTGATGATAACAATGCGTGATGGCATTAAGCTGCATACGATAATTTTTTCGCCAAAAGGCCAAACAGAAAAACTACCATTTTTAATATTACGCACTCCTTATGGTGTTAACGATAACCCAAGCCCCGAAAAGCAGCAGTATGTTAAAGACATGGCTGATGATGGTTATATCTTCGTTTTCCAGGATATAAGGGGCAGGTACCTGTCGGAAGGTAAATATGCGATGATGCGCTTTAGCAGGGATAAAAGTATCCCAAAAGCCATTGACGAGGCAAGCGATACTTATGATACGATAGACTGGTTATTAAAAAACATCCCGGATAACAACGGCAAGGCTGGTATGTACGGCATATCCTACGATGGCTGGACAACCATTATCGCCGCGCTCGACCCGCATCCGGCATTAAAGGCAGTTTCGGAGCAGGCCACACCGTCGGATATGTTTATGAACGACGATTTGCACCACAACGGTGCTTTCCGGTTGAGCTATGCTTTTGAGTATGCTTTTATGGAAGAAATATCCAAAACGGACTCACTCTACCAGTTTGGCAATTATGATACTTATGATTGGTATCTAAAACTTGGCCCGCTATCAAACATGAATAAAAAGTACATCTACGGCAAGTTACCCAGTTGGAATGACTTTACTATCCACCCAAATTATGATGCCTATTGGAAAAAACAGGCGCTGAAATCACGGTTGGATTACCCGCGACTAGCTATTCAACACGTTAGCGGCTGGTGGGACCAGGAAGATATGGTTGGTCCGCAGGATGCCTATAAAGCGCTGGAAAAAAAAGATACCAAAAATCAGAATTTTATTGTCATGGGACCATGGCGCCATGGAAGTTGGGCCGGCGGTGATGGCAGCAGCATGGGTAAAATAAAGTTTGATGAGCCGACATCTGCCTACTTCAGGAAAGAGATACAGGCCAAATGGTTTGCCTGGTATTTGAAAGATAAAGGCGACGGTAAATTTGCAGAAGTAATTTCGTTCCAAACAGGCTCCAACAAGTGGAAAAATTATTCCGCGTGGCCGCCAAAGGATGTTGCTATTAAAAATATTTATTTTCATAGCAATGGCAAACTATCTTTCGACAAGCCATCGACAAAAGAAGC
>JBDUDE010000802.1:0-4683 GCA_040003105.1 Mucilaginibacter sp.
AACGTCGTTAGGGTTTATCTGGTTACCGTTATCGCTGATAAAACCATCTACAACATATAACGGCGCGTTACTTGTATTAATAGAGTTACCGCCGCGTATAGTAATAGATATGGCGCCACCCGGCGCAAAGCTCGATTGCTGTACCATAACACCGGCTGCTTTACCCTGTATGGCCTGGGCCAGGTTTGAGGTGGTTCCGCCTAAGTTAAGTTCGCTGGCTTTTACAGAACTTACAGAGCCGGTGAGGTCGCTCTTTTTAACCGAGCCGTAACCTACAACCACAACCTCGTTCAGTTTGTTAAGATCTTCTTGCAATGTAATTGTCGAGCCATCAGCACTGCCTGCAGAAACTTCCTGGGTTTTGTATCCTATATAAGATACTACCAATATAGCCGAACTACCTTTAGTCGTTATTTTAAATTTTCCGTTTAAATCTGTAGTGGTAGTGTTTTTAACTCCTTTTTCAGTTACCGTGGCGCCCATAATAGGGCCGTCTTTGTCTTTAACAGTTGCGTTGACAACTGTTTGGGCTTTTGCGAGTGCCGGCAGCATTAAAAACAGGCAACAGCAAGCCACTTTAAATAGGGTACCAAAAAGCTTCTTTTTTGAAAAAGATCTTTTTGTGAAACCCGGATCAGCGTGTGTGTAAATTTCAATCATACATTTTCGGTGTTAGAATTAATTGGTCAGAGTATTAATTTATTGTTTATTTTTCGATACACTTGAGGATTGAAAATTAGATATATAGCTAAGGCAAAGCAAAAAAACACCCATGCAAACACAGCGCAAACGTTTGTTTTGGCAAGAAAAGCGGCCTCGCAAACGTTTTATTTACAGTGTTTTGCATGGAATTAATTAAATCAGGAGCAAAAACCGGGGAGTGTTAAGCCCATGTTAAGATTGGATTCGGCGATAAACGGCGCGTTTTGGGTTTACAGTAAAATATTTGAATTGAATGGGCCTGTAATCGAGCAGGGAGCGGGAGCGGTGGGCAATTTGCCACAATTTTCGGCAATCGGGGTTTACGGTCGCTGCGAGAGCAGTATTCCTGCTAGTGGAAAGCAGCGGATCGGGTTGATAAATTTGGCGTGCTTTTTTCTAAGGTGGATTGTAACAATGCTTAGTATTTATAAAATACCAGCATACATTGTTTTTGTGTACAGTAAGGCCCGTTAACTCAACGCAAACGTTTGAAATGTGGATACACTTACCTTTAACAGGCATCCGTTGCAAATTTAAAAGTTGCCCGGCCGCACAAAATGTTTGCCGGCAATATAATTGAAACAGGCACGTCGCTTGTCAAAAAAAGCTTTTATTGCTTAAAGGATGCAAGAATATTCCTGGAAACGCCGAAGTTTACCGATGATAAAATCGTATAATTAATACACTAACAGATATTCAAATTATTGCTTATGGAACCGCCCGTAATGATACCTATCGACATTAAACAAGAAACCCACGATGTTACCTCCTACAAAAACATTCCTCTTTCGATAGTAAACGACCATACCGTAAGGCTTAGCATAATGACAGAGCCCTTCTATTGGCATTATCATCCCAATTCTGATGAAACTTTCCTTGCGCTGGAAGGGGTATTGTGTATCGACCTGGAAGATAAAACAGTCGAGCTTTTGCCTAACCAGTTGATCACCATACCTGCTAATGTTGCCCACCGGACAAGGCCCAAGTATGAACGCTCGGTTAATATAACATTTGAACGGGAGGGTATTGAAACCGTTAAGCTGGATATTTAATTTACTCAATCTTATTAATTATTTCCTGTCGTGATTTTTTTTTAATTTAGGGCAATAAATAACAGTTTACACAAATCACTTTAAATGAAAAAAATACTACTTTTTATTTCAATCTTAATAATCACGGTTGGCTTCCAGTCCTGCAAAAAAAATCACACCTATTATGCGCCGGCAAAAATTGTGGATGTCAGGGGACTATTCTCGCTAACGGGCAACTGGTCGTCGCTAGGGGTTACTTCAAGTGCGGCAATACAACTTGCAATGGAGGATATTAATACTTACTTGGGTAAAAAGAATGCGGGGTTCCGGATAGCGGCGTCGGTGTCTGATACTAAATTGGATGTTGACCTTGCTAAAACATTGTTTACCAAAGCCAATAATGAAAAAATACACTTTATCATCGGCCCGCAATCAAGCGCCGAGCTGGGGGGCGTGAAACCGCTTAGCGATGCCGCAAATATTATTGTGGTGAGCCAAAGCAGTACGGCAGGCAGTTTGGCCATTGCCAATGATAATATTTTCCGGTTTTGCCCTTCTGATAAAATTGAAGGCGCAGCAATGGCTAATACTATAAACAAAAAAGGTTTTAAAGGGCTGGTTACTGTTGCGCGCGACGATGCCGGCAACAAAGGTTTACAATTATCAACCGGTGCCGCGTTTACCGCTAAAGGCGGGCAAACAGCAGCTATCGCCCCTTATGCAACCACCACTACTGATTATACGGCTGTTGTGGCGTCTATCAAAACCCAACTTAACACATTGATTACTACCTATGGCGCCGATAAAGCAGCTATTTACCTGGCATCGTTTGATGAGGGCACCGCGATTTTAAAACTTGCCGCTGCCGACCCTGTTTTAAGCAGCGTTAAATGGTTTGGAGGCGATGGCGTGGTATTAAGTACTGCGTTTTTAAATGATGCCGCCGTAGCCGATTTTGTGATAAAAACAGGCTTTTTCGCGCCTTCATTTGGTTTATCGGCAGCTAACCACGATAAATGGGCGCCTGTTGCCGCCCGCATAAAGGCCAAAACCGGTACGGACCCGGATGCTTTTGCGCTGGTAGCTTATGATGCCATGTGGACGATAGCTTATACTCTGGAAGCAACTAACGGCAGCACATCAGATTTTGCCGCGCTTAAAACCAAATTTGTTGAAAATGCCAATAAAAATACCGGAATTGTGGGCGCCGAAGCGCTGGACGAGTTTGGCGACCGGGCGAATGGCACCTTTGATTATTTCGGTATTGTTAAAAGTGGGACATCGTACGTTTGGCAATTGTCAGGGAAATCTGACGAGTAATGTGTAACATCTTTAATTAGATACATGGCCCGGTATGTAAATGCCAGGCCTTATTTTTATATTGCTTTATTTTCCGGCAAACCAGTAATCCTCTTATGAGCGCAACTATACATCCAAAAATAAAAACAATGAGCCCCCAACTTCTTGTTGCTCACCTTCAACAGTCAATCGCATTTTATACAGAAAAACTTGGCTTTGAAATTGACTTTTCTTATGAGGATTTCTATTGTGGGATTAAAAAAGACGGTTTTTCTATCCACCTGAAATCAGGCAATCCTGCTATTGAGGAAAGGGAAAACAGGAAGAATAATGAACATGTTGATATAACCTTTGCTGTTGACGGAATTGACGATTTATACAACGACTTCAAAAATAAACCTATCGAAATTATTCAATCATTGCGTGAGATGCCATATGGCCGGGAGTTTTATCTTGCTGACCCGGATGGCTATATTATTGCTTTTTTGGAGGAGTAATTACGGCGCCAATATCCAATCAAAATTATAATCAAAACTCTTTCGTTCAAGCTATATTTAGCCATTAAAATAAACCTGGTAATGAATGAGAAAATCGGCACAAAAGAAAGCCCGCTAACTTTGCAAACGCCGCCATTGTCGTCGGAATATACCATGCACTTCGACGTGAAAGACGGAAAGGAAGTTTTAGTGTGCACCGTTGGCAAAACAGTATTGTTGTATGACTACCGCTGTTTAACCGACCTGCACCAAATGCTAAAGCAACACTGCGACTGGATGGAACTTGGCAGCGCCGACGAGCAAAAACCTGCGAAAGACGGCACTGTTGAAGCTTGGGGACGCTCGGAAAACAACCCCGTTGGCGGTTGGTACGGGTTAAAAAAAGGCTTGCGCGGGCGTTTCGGCATGTATATACCGCCATTGATGGAAGCATTGGGCTTAGCCGAAGTGACCCACGAACCGAAAGGTAATAAAATGAGGGCGAAGTAGCAGATCCAGCCGCCCGCTACACACCCGGCATTGTAAACATAAAGCAAGTCCCATTATTCAATTCGCTCTCAACTTTAATGGCGCCGCCATGGGTTGCAACAAAATCTTTCACCAGCAGCAAACCCAGACCTGTGCCTTTTTCCATGCTGGTGCCTAACAACGAGGCTGAACTGGCATCGCGAAACAACATATCTTTGGTTTCCTGCGCCATGCCCACGCCATCATCCTTAATGCAAATTTCAACCATGTTGGCAGCTGCTGTTGCCGTAACCTGCACAGTGCCGCCACCATGTGGCGTGAATTTTATGGCGTTGGTTACCACGTTTTGCAGTATTGAACGCAGCATTAATGAATCGGCGTTGATATAGAAATGTTCGGCGACATTGTTTTCCAACTTTATTTCCTTCTGGGCAGAGTTTTCCCTTAATAAATCCAGCGACTCATTGATGAAATGCCACAGGTGTAATTTTTCCGGTTTAAAGCTGGTTTTCTCGCGTTGCGTTTTAGCCCATTCAACCAGTTCATTTAACTGGTCCAGTATCTTTTTAGAGGTGCGGTTAATAATATCGGCAAACATTTTTATCTGTTCAGGCTTCAGCCTTCCGGTATCCCGCGACAGGTTCTCGGATGACGCCAGTAGCGAGGTGAGCGGGTTCCGCAGATCG
>JBDUDE010000832.1:0-15892 GCA_040003105.1 Mucilaginibacter sp.
GTTAAATCAAGCGTAAAGTCAACTCCCGTAGGGCCGCTTACCGTATTTGAAGAACCGGGGTTTGAGCCTTTTGAGCAAGCCAAACAATTCATTACCGTAAATGCGGTGGCGCTAACGCCAATTGCCGAAAGAAATTCTTTTCTGTCCATTTTAATTTAAAATCATCATTCTTAATTGCCCTCAAAAATATTTTTATCACACGTTTGAAACATATGAGTAGGGATTAACAGGCAAATCATGTCGATGAATCTCACATTCGCTCTAAATGACTGATTGTAAACTATTAGATAGACAATAGTACCGGTCAAATCTGTAGTTGAAATGAAAATTAATATTTTTAACATTTTTTAAGACTTTTTCAAATTACCTGGTATGTTTATCCCGGTTTCAAATTCCCGCAAAACACAAAGAGCCATATCCCCAAGGACATGACTCTTAATAAATTCGAATAGAAATGCCTGGTTTTTGGCTTATGCCGGCAATCCAATTGCATTTGCAGTATTCACCTCATAATAAGTCTCTTTGCTGGTGTCGCCAACTTTACTACGCAGGTAGCTGTCGAGCGCATCAATACTGTCGGCTTCCCAAAGGCAGGTAGCCACGGTCATATCGGTATTTGGCAGAGCCTGCAACACCCTTTTAACATTTGCTTCGGGCAGGTTTGGCAAACTTGCCTGGGCTGATGCCCAAAAACTGCCGGGGTCGTTAATCTTGTGGTTTACTAAAATAATCATGATATGTTTGTTTTAATGGTGAAAATTCAATCGGGCGTTATGGTCGATTTAATATTAAGCGCGGTTATATCGCCTAAATTATTTTTTTGATAATTACTGTTGGTTGCCACATACATCACGGCATCGGCCACAACTTTTAATACCAGGAAAACCGTTAGGCCTGCTACATTCAAGAACGCAGGGATAAGGATGCACAAGTGCATGGGTATAATACGCAGGTACGGAATTGCCAGCAAACGCCCAAATTCGGCCGGTTCTTTCTGCTTTCGCAGTTTGTGCTGTATAAAATTTGCCAGCTGCCCTGTAAAGAAGATAGCGAGGCAGTATTTAAAAAACTGCCAATCGAATAAGTTTAATTTGGTAATGGTTAGCAGGAAAACGAAATAAACCAGGTGGAAAAAACCATAATGAAACACGAAGAACCATGCCGCCGCTGCCGGGTACGTAATTTTCCCCTCCTGCCTGTCCCCTCTTTCAGCTATAGCCCGCGCACTTACTTTTACATCAGGCTCAGGCAGCGTGCTGATAGTTAGAAAAGTAAAAAATCCATAAATAATGCTTTGCGACCAGTAGAGCCAAATCAACGTTGAAAAAATATTGGGGTTTTGCTCGTATTTATATACCAGGTAGCAATTCACTATCAGTAGAATCCAAAATGAGGGATCGGGTACTACCTTTTTCAACGTCATTGGTTGGGCAATTATAAATAAGTTTATCCTGGCTTATCAAAAGTACCTGTTCATTTTGTCCAATCCTATAATACATATGTGTTATTTTTATCTATAAACTACTGATGCTGAAGCGATAAAATAGCGCATATGTATTATTTCAGGGCCCGTGTTTTAGGTATAAGTTTGCCTTAACGCCATAATTAATTGGCAGCAAAACGTATCACTTATAAACAAAGCATCATGAAATCATTCATCATCCTTTTTATGCTGGCAGGCGCGTTAGCTTTTCCAACATTAACCAATGCACAGGCTGCCCCGGCCGATAACGACAAAAACTCCGACCTGAATGTATCGTTAGACATGGCGCGAAACATGATAAAAGTACTCGGGGGCCTTACCAATAGTTTTGCCGATTTTAAAGGCGATTTTCTGCAAAAAGATGGTTCAGAAAATTCATACTACTCGGTAAAAAACCTCGAAATGAACACCGATACTCATTTTGTGGTGATGCGCCATACCGGCGATTACACCTACGCCGCTGTATATAAACCAAAAGACTCAGGCGACAAAATCCCGGCGCTTGCCTTTGCTGCTTTCACCGGCGGGATATCTACCATAGGGGGCAGTAATTTTGTGATTGTTGAAGACAGTGCCGCACAGCCTAAAGGCACTTTAAAATATTTCCTGACTATAAAGGGCAACAAAGTAGCCTCGTTTACTTTTGATGTTGCCAATAAAACGGGTACGTTTATTGCTGCTATACAATAACGCTAAAAGGCTGCAAAAAAGCCTTCAGTGAAAGTAATATCATTTAGCCCGGCATTCGGTACCCGCAACTTTGCATTACTGATATGCCTGATGCCGGGCCTCACGTCGAGATATAGCGTTTTATAAACGCGCAAATCTATACCGGCGCAAAGGTTATTTGAAAATAGGAAGCCGTTAGCTTGCCGGTGCGGCGTGCCCGACTCATAATGCGGGCCTGTGCTTAGCATCATATAAAAGCTTGCCAAATCTTTAGCCACATTTTTCCTGAACAGGAAACCGACGTTTAACCCATACTCATAACCCGTAAGGTAATTCCCGGTATCATCATGCGGGTACATTTGTATTTGGTGGGATTAAACTGCGGTTGCACCAGCAGTTCAATCCCAAATGTTTTCTTTTGTGAAACGACGATGAAATATTGCAGTTGATAAAACTTAACCTGGTAATAATAATCGGTATTCAGTGCAATGGAATGGCTGTTGTTGCCCGTCAACTGCCCGATATACTGAAAACCGACGCCAGTCACAAAACCTATTTTGTACTTTTTGCCGTTAAACAGCGTATCCTGCGCAAATAATAAATTCGCGGCGAAAAAAGCATTCAAAAATATAAGCAACGGCAATACCTTTTTATTCATCCGGGCCTAAAAAATCAAAAGTTTAACAGCCGGGGCAACTGTTTGATAAAGATATAATTTTGATTTGTTTTGAACAGGGGCCTAAAATATACCCAGGAATTTCTTTTTCTTTTTATGGAGCGGCTTTTTTTTATGTGAAATAACAGGTTTCTTAGACTTGGTAGTATCAACTTTTGCCGTATCTTTTTTCGCGGTATCTACGGGAACTATGTGTTTCTTTTTTGGAACGATTTTATGGACTGCCGGCTTTTTTGGTGAATGAACTGGGGTATCCGTCACAGGCAACGGCACGTTTGTTTTTGCCGTGGGCGATTTAAAAATACCGAACGCCACCGAGCCTAATAGTAATAGCACCAGCCCTGCCATTAAACCTTTAGATACCGTTACGGTAGACTTTCCGCCGGCCTGTTGCTGACGGATGTGGGTTAGTTCTTCCAGTAACCTGTCATTCTCGGTCTGCAATGCTGCAATTGTATCTGCTGCACCTTCCTGGCTTTCAGCAATAATATTTTCATTAATAGCCTCGTACAAAGCTATCCCATCCACATACCGGTTTTCGGGAGATTTTTCAAGGCATTTGGCAACAAGGTGCAACAACCACGCGGGCACCTGCATTTCGCGTTCAGGCCATACTCCGGGCATATTTTCTTCCCGCAATTCCATAACGTCAGGTACTGGCGACTCCATGTGCGACACCATAATATGGTTCCGCGCCGACTCACCATTATCTTCCAGTGGGAACGGCACCCTACCGCCCAGCAATTCGTACAACACCACGCCGAAACTGTAAATATCTGTTTGGAAAAGCATCTGGCCCTCGTTCTGTTCAGGCGCCATAAACTCAATGGCCCCTGCCTGCCTGATGCTGCTCCGCCGCTGCTCGTCAGACATTACCGAGAGGCCGAAATCCAACAATACGTAATTGCCCGAGTGGATATTATATTTTACGTTGTTACTTTTTATGTCGCCATGCTTTACCCCTACCTTATGGCAATGCGATAGTGCACAAGCTAGCTGGTCGGCCAGCTTTATAACTTCTTTTATGGTAAAGATTTTCTCGTGCGGCGGTTTCAGCAGTTCCCCTAAATCCGGCCCTTCTATAAACTCCATTTCGATGAACGGCAACGACCCGCTTTCGGTAATGCCGGAGTTTACTATTTTTACAACATTTGGGTTAGGAATTTCATTTACTTTCTTTAGCTTTTCAACCTCGTTTATAAAATTGCGGTAGTTCAGGTCGTCCATGCTTTCGGTGTGGATGGGTGTGGGCAGCAATTTCACAGCGCTTATAATAGGGCCAACGCGCCTGCCTTTATAAACAGAGCCCTGCCCGCCTGTGCGCAACGCGCCCATGTTTTCCAAACCTTCCGTTATGGTAAAAATCTTACTCATCCTTACGTGGTATGATAACTAAACTCAAACACCGCCGACTCACCCAATATCACCTGGTCGCCTTCGTTTAACTTGTGCCCTATCTGGATTGAATGCAGCTTGGTTAATATTTCGACCCCGGGTGTTTTTACCTTTATTTTATTGCCCGGCGGCACCCCGCCTTCATCGGCATATAAAATAAAGCAGCCGTCCTCGTTGTTCCATTCAATATGGGCATGCTGCCTGCTGATAAACTTATTGCTTTCGTTTTTACTGTCGCCCGGGAACGCTATTTGGTTCAGCCTGAAAAAGCCATCACTTACCTGTGCTTTGGCTTCGCGACCGATATTTATTTTGCCATCAGTTGATGTTATTTCGTAGGCCACCTTTTCGGCCTTCCCGTTCAGTATCGTTATCCGGGCCGAACCTGAACGCTGGATGTTATGGTCCTTTGTACGGATAAATATGGCGGCATTAAGCCCATCGGCCTTGATGGCGTCGGGCGGAAATTCGTCGGTAAATGCAATTTCCATCACCCAGTTTTGTGGCAAATCAAGCGCAAAGTCGTCTGCAATACGCTGAATCTCCTCTTTAAATTTCTCCTTGTCGTCAACATATACGGCGCCTTCGTATAAATGCCTGTCGGTGGAACCTGCATTTATAAAAATATGTATGCCCTTAATATGGCGCCCTTCGCCCCCTTCCGATTTCTGCAACTGCTCCTTCACAAGGCGAAGCAATGCATCCCTCAGTCCCTTCACATCATCCGGGCCACTACTTTCATTTTTCTTAAACAGATTGAACATATAACAAACTAATTTTTTATTTACTGTGACTGGTATTTACCCCAAAAGTCAACACCACCCTATTTTTTCCTCAACTAATCTCTAATTTTAAGTCTCTAATCTCTATACAATAACTATTCAACCGGTGTTTCGGTTTCACTAACCGGCTGAATATCTTTAATGTAACCCGCCTTACGCAGCAAAGGTATAACCGTACGCCCCGCAAAGTGCACCGCATCCGACGAACCCTTTGTCGATTCGATACGAATACAAACCACTATATTGCCTTTACCTTTAGCTAAGGGTGCAAAAAAAACGTACCAGCCATCATTGATGCTGTTGCCCTTCCAGATTCTTTCGGGCGTGCCGGTTTTACCTGCCACTTTTAGATTTAATATCCACTCTTTCGGTGCGCTTTGCTCAATCATATATTGAGTGAGCAACTCAGCGTATTTAGGGTCATTGGCAAGTTGTGTGCTGCTTTTAACGGGCTGCGCCGTGTCACTAACCTTTAACACAAACCGGTTGGCCACCAGCGAACCGCCATTGGCCACACTCGATACCAGTCGGGCCACTGCCGCCGGAGTTGCAATTAACTCGCCCTGTCCCCAAGCCATACCCGATATACCTTTTGCACGGGTTTTGTGAATGTTATTAGGGTCGTAATGTGGTTTGGTGTTAAACTCTGTTTTGCGCCAAAAGTCGCGCCACTTATTTTCCTGGTCTGCGTTCTCCGGCTTTTTGTTATAATAGTAGCCGCCTACGCCATGCAGAAACATCCCGGCTTTCATATAAAGTGTTACCATATCTTCCTGCAAATGCTTTTCATTGGCCAGTTTGATGAAGTAAACGTTGTTTGATTTCGCTATCGCCTGTTCAAGTGTAATTATACCCGTTTCGTCGGGCTCCACGCCTTTGGTACGGATACGTTCTTCCATGCTTACATGAAACTTTACATCGTTTGCGGCCAGGCCAAGTTTATTAAACGAGGCCATGGCTGTTAACACTTTGGCAGTTGAGCCCGGCTGCGTGGCATAAGTAAAGCCCAAATCGCTGGTGGTCATCCACTGCGAAAGTTTGTTTTGTTCCTGTATGGGCATGGTTAGCTGGTCGTAATTGTGCACAGGCGGCAGCGGGTAAACAGCCGAGGCCAGCACATCGCCGGTTTGCGGTAACATAATTACTACCGATACCCGGTTATCCTGCAGGGCGGTATCAGCAGCCATAGCCTGCTGTATACCGGTTTGCAGTTGTGCGTCAACAGTTAGCTGCACATCGCGGTTGCGTTTTTTAAATGATTCAACTGCCGGGCTGTTTATGCCTGCAATCAACAACGGTGCAATTGCGCTGTAATCACGTTTACTAACCGACATTTCCTTCACCCCCTTCGGCAAAAACCTATCCTCGCGAAAACGGCTGGCATGCGCATTAAAGCTAACTACCGGCATTTTAAAACCACGCAGCTCCGCAGCATGTTCGTACTCAGCAAAATAGCCGTTGGTGCTACCGTTAAAAATGCCTGTGTTATCGTCGCCCGTCCAAAAAAACATTTGCTCTTCAAATGGATAATAGCGGGTTAGGCGTTTGTGCATAGCAGAGTCAACATCGAAACTCCCTGCCCCTGCGGCATTCATAGCATTCTGTTGTTTTTTTATGAGCACCGGGTTGCTGGTGGCCAGTATTCTGCCGTGCCGGTCAAACAGTGTGCCCGCCTGTAGCTTATTCATCAATATGGCTATACGCGGGTTATAGCTAAACATGCGCGCACCGCTCTTATCAGCAACCAGTGCAGGTTTAACGATCCATTTTTTACTGTCGAATAAATAGCTGGATATATTTACCACCAGCAACATTATACCAATACAGGCTACCAACAAAGCCGGTACCAGGTTGCGGTCCTGTTGTTTGGTGATGAAACTCATTTGCACCGGTGTGCCTTTCACCAACGAAGCGGATAATAAAAACCCGGCAGCTAAAAAGTTAGCTACCAACGATGAACCGCCATAACTTTCAAACGGCAGCGCTACGCCCGATAACGGTAATGCCCCGGTCGAGCCGCCTGCAATCAGCAGAAATTGTATAAACGTACAAATACCTATCCCCGCGCATAAATAAAACAGGAACGGCGTGCCCGTTTGCCGCCCGATAATAATCGACCGGTGCAGGTACACTAAAAACAACAGGAAGATACTTACAATACCCGTCCAGCCAAAGTTTTCGCCGATGGCAGGCAATATCATATCGGTATGTGCTTCTGGAATGGTTTTGGCAAACGACTCGCCTATCCCCTGCCCGGTTGCCCCACCGCCCGACATGGCCCACAAACCGTTGGCTACCTGGTCGCCGCCGTAAACTTCATTGTTCCAGGCGTCCTGCCAAATGGCTTTACGGTCAACCAGTCGCTGTACGGGGCCGGGCACCAGCTTATCTAAATAGGGAATTTTATCTATTGTAAGAAACCCTGAAATTATAAACAACGCCATTATAGCCGACTCACTCAGCGTTCGGCGCTTGGAGAAGAAGTTAACGGCCAGCATTATTATAGTAAGCAACGTCGACAGCCAAACGTTTTTAAATATCCAGGTTACCAGCACATAAAACACAACCGACAGCGCCATAAACATAAAATCGCCGCGGGAAAAGGAAAACAGGATGATAAAGGTAAAACAGATAACAATGGCCGGTCCCATATCGCCCAGCATCAGGAATAACAATAAGGTGAAAGCAATAGCGATAACCGCGAATGAGAAAAACGACCATCGCTTGCGCCAGCTGGCATATTCGCTGATAAAGCGCTCATTGATGGCAAAAAATCCCGCCAGGAAAAATATAATCAGGTATTTAACAATCTCGCTGGGTTGAAAACCGAACAGGTTCACCTTAACACCGCTGCCCTCCGGGCCGGTACCAAACCGGATAGTTAACAGTAACAAAGTAATAGCGGCAATAATCCATGGCCAGCCGTTTGCTGCTTTTTGGTTGTGCTTAAAAACAAACATGCGGTACAACCCGGAGTCTGGTGTAAAGCGGCGCAGCTTGAAAAACAGCAGTGTCAACATTGCGGCAAAACCCATTCCCAGGTAAACCAGCGAATCTTGCGGCAGAGCCCTGTCGCGCAATGGGTCCTGCAGGCTTAGCAGGGTAACAAATGACATTCCCGTAAGAATCATCACCAATGGCAGCACCACCTGGTCGGCATCCGGAAATTTCGCACTCAATACCAAATGGATGATAAAAAAACAGGCGAAAAAGCTGCCGGCAATAATCCAGTACCACATGTTGTATTCATCCGGCGTGCGGATAATCAGCGCTTTTTCTTTTTTAAGGATGTTAAAATCTTTTGCAGATATGAGCCTGATGGTATGCGGCGACTGGTAAAACTTAAAATCCTCATCCCGATCCAAATTTTCCGTCCCCTGCGACCGTCCGAACTGAAAACCCGGCTGCAATGGCAACACATTAAATGCTTTATTTGCAGGCAGGTTGGTAAAGCTGAATTCGCCCTGTGTACCTGTACGTGCGTAAGCGGTTAAGGTTTGCAGGTGGTTAATACCTTTTTCGTCGGCAACGTAGGTCAGCTTAAACCCGTTACCTGTTTTAATTTGATTTTTTACAGTTTCACTTTCCTCATCGTTAAAAATGCTGTCCTGCGGCACTATCATTTGCAGCCTTACCAGTACGCCGGCTACTGGAGCTTCTTTATTTAATATTTTACCGGATATGCTGTTACCTGCTAAACCAAGGTCGTTAGTTGCAGGTAACGACGGTGGCCCTGTTCTTTCTTGCGTAAACCTCACGGAATCATCGCCGGTATAGCCCAGCAACATACGCGATACCTGCACCCTGTCTTTAAAAGATTTACCGCCGTCCGCAAAAGCCGCATCGGCATCAACGTTATATTTCAGTTTATTTATCTCGCCGATGTTATCGAATTTAATGGCTGTTTTTATACGTTCGGTTACGGTGTTTTCTATCAGGCTGATGTCTTTTTCGTCATCAAAATAATAGCCCTTTCGCAACATGGCGGCTAAATTTTGCGCGGGTTTAGGGGCATTAAGGTTAACCATGGTGCCATTCTTTAACCGCTTATCAACGTCGGCAAAGTTTTGCTGCTGCACAAAAAAAAGTCTGCCAAACAGCAGGGCCAGCAATATGGTAGTCAGTAAAAGGAAGATGCGTTCTTTTTTCCTTGCGCCCATTTTATTTTTTTATGACAGGTAAGGAATCAATTTTTATGGCTAACGGCGCCGCCCTGCCGCTTATAAATTTACCGTCAGGAAAATTTATTCCATTTTCAAGGCTTTGCCCGCAATTTATAAACTGCACATGGTTCAGGGCCAGGTTATTATTTGCAAAACTTATGCCTGTTTTAAAATTATGGAACGAAAGGGTATCCAGCGTTATGATTTTACACTTGGCAGTCAGTTTTATTGCAGCCCCATCATATCCCGAATCACTTTGAAATACAATATTCCCTTTTGATTTAATCAGCAGGGTATCGCGGTTTATTTGTATGGCTTCGCTGATAATTATCGGCGTTTTGTAGACGGTATCCACCAGGATAAGAACATTGCCCTTTAAATTATCAATCGTTTTTTGCAATTTGACCTGTAGCGCGCCGGGTTGTTTTTTAGCCGGAGTCACGGGAGGAAGCGGGTCTGAGGTAATGCTTTGAGGTTTGTTTTGCAGGTATAAGTACACCGTCGCTGCGGCAAAAATCAGCAGTAAAACAATAAGAACAGCAATCAGCCCTTTGTTGCTTTTTGAAGCGACAGGTTCGGGCTCATCGTGCTTTGGTGTTTCTGTAATGCGGCTTGCCGGTTCATTTGATGACGGTTCCCGTTGTTTAACAGCAGTTGCAGAATGTTGCAGCGGCGTTTTATTATTGTGGACGAGCACAACCGTTACATTATCTTTACCACCATGATGATTTGCGGCTTCAATTAATTGTTTTCCTTTAGTTTTAAGGGGTGCTTCACTGGTTAATATTTTCGTGATTTCTGCAGTGCCAACCATGTCCGTAAGCCCATCGCTGCACAGCAACAACATATCGCCCGAAAGGAAGGGTGATTGACCGGTCTCAATATAATCCGTATTCTTACCCAGGTTAGCTTCAAATCCCAACGCTTTATTTATTTCATTGCGCTTAGGATGGCTCATGGCCTCAGCTTCCGATAACCGGCCAGACTCCTCCAAAAAACCAACAAACGATTGATCGTGTGAAATCTTTACCAGCGAATTATCTCTTAACAAATACAAGCGGGTATCACCCACGTGGGCGTAATAAAACTGGTTGTTGGTGATATCGGCAATGGCCAGCGTCGATACGCAGCTCATCATATCATAATCCTTATTGCGCTGTTTTTCCTCGATGATCCGTTCGTTTGCAATGTCAAAACAATCGATAATCATTGAAATAATTTCGCCCGAGGGTTTTTCAAGGCGTTTCAATATTGCATCACGGGCTATTCCGGCAGCAATTTCGCCACCCGCATATCCACCGACGCCGTCTATCACACAGGCAATAATAAACCGGTTGCCCGCGTCCTGCCGGGCAATAAAGGCGTCTTCATTATTTTGCCGCGTCTTACCGGTATCGGTTATTCCAAAATATTGGTCAGTCATTTGGTTTGCGTGATTTTTTTATTTCGATGAAATGCGTTATCAATAGCCCAGTACAAATTACCAATAAAGCGGCGGACAATATTTGCGACATAATAGCTATGATTTAAATAAATTTACCCCTACAATTCCGTTCAGCAATATTTTTGAATTTACCGGTAACTCCACCCACGATGGTGCATTTACATCGCTACGCGCCACATCCTGTTCATTCAGTATAGTAAGCTCACCAAATGATGCGAGGTAAAATTTGCCATCGCTTTTATTATACCGTATCCTTAAATGCGGCGAATTAACCCATTCGGTAGGTATTTTAAATATGTTCGAATCTTCGCGTTCTTCATCTTCACCCGATACAATTATCTCGTCATCATTCATCAAATACTCTACTTTCTTACCTGCAAACTGCTTTTCGGGGAGTATTGTTTCAAAACGGGCATGGTATTTTTTTCCGGACTTTACAGCGCCTTTTTCATCGTACTCCAAATCCTCCAGATAAGGCAACTCGTAATACCCCTCGCTATAATAGTTGAAGGCTTTCATCACATCGTCGCTGATGTCAAAAGTTTGGGCGATGCCGGTTTGGCGGGGTATAAACGTAACCCTAAGGTTTTCCTCTTTTTTATTGCTGCCCGGCATCAGCTTGCCGATAAAACCAATATCGCCCCGTTCGTAATCAGGGTGCGATACCAGCCGGAAAACCCATTTTGAACTGGAAGGCACTACAGTTTTTCCTGCTGCCCTGTATTGGCCTAAAAGTTCATAAAACTTCTTTACGGTTTCATTCACTATTAGGCCAAACAACCCCTGTTTGTTATCCAGAAATTGCTTGTAATCCTCAACATTAAAGCTGATAATGTATTCGTGGTAAAAAACAATCCTCCCGGCAAACGAAAGTTCGCGAACAGAATCGTTAAATTTTGCGATAACATAATTATAAACATCGTCGGGCGTTAGCGCGGGCTGCTGTTTTGCTTTGGTATTATCAGGGCTGGTTAGAAACCAGTCCTGTATCCCCATGCGCTGCCAGATAGAAGGTTTTTGCTCCATGTATTTGTAGGCAATTTATTGGTTTGCTGTTGTGTCTGTTTTGGTACTGTCTGGCTTTTGCTTGTTAAGGGCGCTATTTATTGCACTTCGCGCTGCTGAATCAGTTTGCCGGCGTTTGGCCCTAATCGCATCTACGCGTGCCCTATCTACTTGCCGTACGCTATCTACTATTCGGGCGGTATCTACGTTTACAATATTAATGGGCTTTACCGGTTTGGATACCGGCTTAAACAATGAATAAGCCGAATAGGCCATAAATCCGGCCATTAAAATCATCAGCCCTGCAAATACCGATGATGAAATCCGGATGATGCCCGGTTGGTTTACCAGGTTTGATTTATCTACCATTATCGGTGCTGGCGGAACTACTGTGGCCGCCGCAACTTCTTTTATCACCTCAACGCGTACTTCGCGCACGCTGCTGTCGGTAATTACTTCATGCAGTTCCAGGCCATTGGCATACCTGTTTTCGGGTGTTTTTTCGAGGCAGGTTGCTATCATCTCCAGCAACCAATCGGGTACCTGCATTTCACGTTGCGGCCATCCCTGGGGCAGGTTTTCTTTACGCAAGGCCAGTAAATCAGGCACCGGCGATTCCAGGTGCGAAAGCATTACGTGGTTGCGAGATGTTTCGCCGTTATCTTTTAATGGGAAAGGCACTTGCCCGGCAAGCAACTCGAACAATATTACACCGTAGCTGTAAATATCGGTCTGGAACAACATTTTGCCCTCGTTTTGCTCCGGTGCCATAAACTCAATAGCCCCCGCATGCCTCATACTGCTGCGTCGCTGCTCGTCCGACATTACCGACAGGCCAAAATCCAGCAGCACATAATTCCCGGTCTGGTTATTAAACTTTACGTTGTTGCTTTTTATATCGCCGTGCTTTACGCCTACCTTGTGACAGTGCGACAGCGCGCAGGCCAGCTGGTCGGCAAGCTTTATTACCTCTTTTATGGTAAAAACCTTTTCGTGGGGTGGTTTAAGCAGTTCCTCGAGGTCGGGGCCTTCAATAAATTCCATTTCGATAAACGGGAACGAGCCACTTTCAGTAATACCGGAATTTAATATTTTAACCACGTTTGGGTTAGGTATTTCGTTTACCTTTTTCAACTTTTCAACCTCGTTTAAAAAGTTGCGGTAATTTTTATCTTCCTTGCTTTCGCTGTGTATAGGCGTTGGCAATAATTTTACTGCAGTAATTATAGGGCCAATACGCCTGCCTTTATATACCGAGCCCTGGCCGCCCGTGCGCAGCGCACCCATGTTTTCAAGCCCCTGTGTTATTGTAAATACTTTACTCATTCTTTGTTATCGATATTTTTTTACGGCTCAAATCCTAATTTATAAACGCAAACAAATCTATTATGTTTAAATACTTTTTAATAAGGAATTTTAACGAAAAAAGATAATAAAAATTTCGGGGAACTAATCCGGTAAGCAAATAACTTATAGCCGCAAAAGCCCGCAGCTATACCCGCTTTACCTGTCATAACCAATCGCAAGCGGGCCGGAGATTAATTTAATAAATTTTCCTGTCGTACCAATGCTTCCGCACCGGTTAACGTTACGGGGCTGCCTGTGCCGTCGGCGGGGTAGAGCGTACAGGAGAAAGTTAATTTAACTTTCAGGCTTTCATTGCGACCAAGTTCGGGCGGCACTTTGGTTATTGTTGAAACATTGGGGCTAGCGGCAGTTTGGGCACCAATACTTGAATATACTTTGCCAGTTGCATCAGTGTAATGTATAATCAGCACTTTCTTATCCACAACATAATCATCGCTGGTTGCAAATGGCCATGCGCCAGTAGTGATAAAACTATTGAAGACAGCAGATTTATCCTCATCAAAATTGTATTTCACGGTCCTGAACTCAACTCCCAATTGTGGCTTAAAGTTTTCACTAGCTGATAATAAGGCCGTAAGTCCCATAATATTTACCCCCATGTCCCGGGAGCCGGCAAGCGCAGAACCGCTGACCCAGCCACTTGACTCATCAGCATTCACAATCCAGCTTAAGGCTTTGCCGCCAAGCGTACCTTTAAAGTAATAAACTGCCGTTTGGTCGGTGGTGCCCCCTGTACCGATGGGGCCGTCGCCTATGTGTGTCCCGTGTTCGGCGTTATAAGCGCTGTAGTCTACGGGATCCTTTTTACAGGCCGAAAATAGCAATATTACCAATATTAAAAAGCTGGCAGGTTTAAGATTCTTCATTGAGACTAAGTTAATAATTTTAGCTTAAATAGCAATTCATAAAAATACAATTGAAAACAAAGGTATGTGCAACCTGTTGCTAAAAAGTAACCACGATAAATTAACCAGCCATGAAACAGTTTGTAGTAAAAAGGTCCATAACCATAAACGCCCCCGCTTCTGAAGTTTGGGACGCGCTTACCAACCCCGAAAAAACAAAGAAATATTTCTTTCACTGCAAAGTTCATTCCGACTGGAAAGTGGGTAGCCCCATTACATTTAAAGGGAGGATATTTTGGATAATCCCTATCGAGATGAAGGGAACCATCGAGAAAATAGAGCCCGGAAAGCTCTTAAAATATACCATTGCCAATGCCAGCGACAACTCCGGAACTAAATCCGTGGTTACCGACGAATTAAACTACGCACATGGTGAAACCGAACTAACCATTACCGACGATGTTGGCCAGGGTGAAGGCGCCGAAAAGCGGTATAACAGATCGGTTAAGGGTTGGGATAAAATTTTGAATGGTTTGAAGGAGTTGGTGGAAGGGGAATGAAACCGCACATATCACCGTTCGAAAACGATACATCCCGGCCTCTAAAAATTATGATAAATAATTGATTAACAATACTGTATAAATATGGCATGAAATTTTACCGTTGCAACACAACAAACTATCATGCCATGATAAAAAACTACTTCAAAACCGCCTGGCGTAACCTTGTTAAAAACAAGGTGCACTCCTTCATAAATATCGTAGGGCTGTCTGTAGGTATGGCCGTGGCCATGCTTATCGGGCTTTGGATATGGGACGAACTCTCGTTTGATAAGTTCACCAAAAACTACGACAACATTGCCCAGGTAGTACAAAATGTTACCAATAACGGCGAGGTGCAAACCTGGCGTTCGGTACCTTACCCGCTGGCCGCCGAGCTGCGTAAAACCTACGGGAGCAATTTTAGGCATGTTGTAATGACAGCTAACACGGGTGGCCATATAATAGCGCTCGACAATAAAAAATTGAGCCGGGGCGGCGGTTTTATGGAAACCGATGGCCCCGAAATGTTTACGCTTGACATGCTTAGAGGCAGCCGTTCCGCACTTAAAGACCCTAAGTCTATCCTTATCTCCGCATCAACTGCTAAAGCTTTTTTTGGTGACGCCAGCCCAATGGAGAAGACCCTGAAGATTGATAACCAAATTATTGCTAAAGTAGCGGGAGTATACGCCGACTTGCCCCAAAACTCAACCTTTGCCGATTTAACGTTTATCGGCTCGTGGGAAATGTTTTATAACGCCAATGATATAAAATCGATGCGCGAGCCGTGGCGGCCCAATTTTACCACCATTTACGTTCAGATGGCACCCAATGCTGATATGGCCGCGGTTTCGTTAAAAATAAGGGATGCAAAGCTGAATAAAGTAAGCGCAGTATTGGCCAAAAAGAAACCGGCACTGTTTTTACAGCCAATGAGTAAATGGCACCTGTACGATGAGTTTAAAGAAGGCAAAAACATCGGCGGTCGTATCCAATATGTCTGGATGTTTGGTATTATCGGCGTGTTTGTATTGCTGCTGGCCTGCATCAATTTCATGAATCTGAGCACAGCGAGGTCCGAGAAGCGGGCGAAAGAAGTGGGTATACGCAAGGCAATCGGCTCATTACGCGGGCAATTGATTTACCAGTTTTTTAGTGAATCACTGCTTTGTGTAACGGTTGCATATTTGGTGGCCTTAATTTTAGTACAAATCAGCCTGCCATTTTTTAACGAGGTTGCAGCCAAGCAAATGAGCATCCTCTGGAGTTCGCCGCTATTTTGGATTTTAGGTATCGGCTTTAGTTTGTTTACCGGTTTAATTGCAGGCAGCTACCCGGCATTTTACCTGTCTTCTTTCGAGCCGGTTAAGGTATTGAAAGGCACTTTTAGGGTTGGCCGGTTTGCCGCAATACCCCGTAAAGTGTTGGTGGTTGTACAATTTACGGCCTCAATCACCTTGATTATCGGCACCGTGGTGGTTTTCAGGCAAATACAATTTGCCAAAAATCGTCCTGTTGGC
>JBDUDE010000803.1:0-15883 GCA_040003105.1 Mucilaginibacter sp.
GGTATGTAAACGCGCCCTAAGTGCATGATATTCCATCCGACTTCAACCGTTTTTTAGCTTCAGTAAGCAGGTGGCATGCTTTTAATTTATTAGCCTTATTTTTCCTGTTTGTTAAAAAAATAAAACTATTATTGTATACCGCATAACCTTAATAAACCCTGATGAAAACCCAATCACAAATACTTACCACCCTGGCCGGAGAGCCGGCTATGCCTTTTAACGAGGTAAACATAAAATTTAAGGACAAGCAAAATGGTATCAGCTACCGTTACGGGCTCACCGTGAAGCTCACCCAGGATGATTTGCCCTATACCCCAGAAACCAAAAGTTCCGAAAACTTACATTTTGTGGTTTGTGCCGATACGGTAATTATCGATTCAACACTTATTAATCCCGGTAAAAATATTTCGGTGTTTGCCCGCAGGATAATCTGTAAGCCGGGGGCCAGGCTTATCACAACCGCACTCGCACCTGCCCCTGATTGGAAGGGAGGCGATTACCCGCAGCAAACTGACCGGTCGGCCGGCGCGGTGGGCGCCAATGGCGCAAACGGCGGAAATGGCGATGGAGCGGGTGGCATTGTCATCAGGGCCGAAAGTATTGTTACTGATACTGCCGGCACCATAACCGTGGTAAAAATGCAGGCATTGGAGTTAAGGGATGTGTTGAAGGATAAAACAGCCCTTAAACTGGCCACATTTAAAGCAAGCCCGATAAACATACCCGACACTACGCTGCAGAAGGTGCCATTTACCTTGCAGCAGTTAACAATACCGATGGATATACCGGCAAAAGGGATCAGCCTCACCGGCCTGGATGCTTTGAAAGTGAAGGTTATGTGCGACCCCTATTCAAACCTGGCCATTGTTGAATGCGCGGGTACGGTAAGTGTAAGCTGCACAATTATTATCAGTATTTTGGATAAATCAGTAACAGGTGAGCTTACCGGCACGTTTGATACGCTGGTGAACCAGGCCTATAAAATTGATATAGCTGGATACGAATGTGCAAAGGATGGCGATATCCGCCTGGAATCCGCGCGCCCGGTATTGACCATTAACTGGCAGGCCGACGACCTCATCAAAATGATCTTAGCCCCCATAACGGCCGAAATAGCCGCGCGCATTGGCGATAAGCTGTTGCCATACTTAACCGGCGCCCTGAATCAACCCATAAAAAATGTATTTGAAAACGGCTCGTTAGGCGTAAAGGCCGACCTTGTGGTGCTGGCCAAGGGCGGCCGCGGCGGCCAGGCCCAGGACGGGCACATCGGTATGCAGGGTGCCGCCGGCAATGCAGGACAAACCCGCACCATGGACCGTATCGCCGCGAACGGCGGACAGGGGCAACAGGGTGGCCGGGGCGGGGATGCCGGCCAGGGTGGTACAGGTGGCAAGGGTGGCGCGGTTGAAATACGCGTGATGAAGGGCGCCGCGCAGGTGTACTATTATACAGGGGGCGGCGATGGCGGTCCAAGGGGCATAGGCGGCGCAGGTGGACCTGGTGGTGTAGGAGGCGCTGCAGGCGTATGGCTGCGAAAAAATCCGAACCCGTCGGGATTGCCGCTTTTTTTTGATGAACCCGGCAATGAAGGGCCGCAAGGGCCTGGCGGGTCGCAGGCGGTTTTTATGGGTAACCTGGGCCTGCAGGGTACCGACAATACGTCCAATACCGATTCGGGAAACTATGGGATATTGGCACAGGGTGCTTATGCGGAACAGTTGTTGATTACCCAGCGGGCCGCGCAGTTTGCTTATATAAATGCAACTAAGCCCGAAGACTATGAATACCCGGTAGCGCTGGCTGTATGGCTCAACAATATATCGTCGGCCATACTGGCTGATGACTTTAAGGCCGGCCAATGGAACGATGATACCAAACCCATTGCCAAAAGCATCCGCGATTTTTCGGACACTATGCTAGGTAATTTCGCGCGCGGGCTTGATTTTTACGGTCATTACCGCAATTGGACACCCATACTTAGCCTCGATAGCTACCAGCAGCGTATAGACCAGCTGCTTGCCCTCGGCAAAATTATAGAAGACCAATACAACCGCTACCAGGATGACGCCACCAGGACTACAGAGCGGCTTGAGGCTATCGGCGCAGTGAAAGACAAGCTGGCAGCAGACATGAAGCGCGAAGACGATGAAATAAAAGAGCTGCTGGAGCAGATTGTAAGATTGGACAAGATGGTTGCCGACCTGGATAATACGCTGCAGGAACAAAACAAGCTGGTCGCCAAGGCCGAGGACCTGTTTACTAAGGAATTTAAAAAATACTCCGAAGAACAAACAGGTTGTGACTTTATGAAGATACTGGAGGTTATTACAACCATTGTTAGCGTAGGGGCCGGGGTTATGGGTAAAGTTAAAGGTATAAAGGACGCTTACGATAAATTTGCCGGCGCAAAAGATGCTTTTGATAAGGTTAAGATGGGCATAAAAATATTGGAAGAGGCGCAGGCTACCATCGAAGCGCTAAAGAAAGGGTATGACAAAATTAGTAAAGTTATTGACCCGTCGAAGAAAGGCGTGGGGCTGCTGATTACCGAAAAGGCCAAGTTTGATAAAATGATTGCCGACTACCTGGACAAATTCGACGCGGCGCAAAAGCTGAAGGACGCGGTAGACCAGTTGTTTAATTTGATAGATACCCGTAACGAAGCCATTTGCACCTATACTTCGCACTTTATTACCGTGGCTGGCCTGCAGGCCGAGCGCGACCAGAAGAAAGCCCAGGTTGACCAGGTGGCTGCTATGATGAAGCAACAACTGGGCGATCCCGCGCTGCCGGCCTACACCGCCTTTATGCAGAATGCCTACACCAGCCTAAAAGCTGTACTGGTGCGCAAACTGTACGAAGAAAGCCGGGCTTATGAATACTGGAGCCTTTTGGAATATAATTTCAGCACCACCGATATGACTATTGCCACGCTAACCAGTACGCATGTGGACTTATCGGTCGACATAGATAAATACAAGGTACGCAAGGGCGGGCCTTTTCAGCCATTTACCGAAACGGCAATAATTAATACCGCCGATTTGGCTGTCCCCTTCCAGGCTTTTGCCACTACAAGAAAATTCATGTTCACTTTTAAAACCGATATGAAGGGGTTTAAAAATAGGTACAAGGTGATGGCATGCGAAGTAAAGATTGAGTTGCCGGATATCAAGCGTACCGACGACGTGTTTGATATCCTGCTGATACACCCCGGTGTAGCCTACCAGGTAGCCGAACCTGGCAAGCCCCCCCAGCAGTTTAGTCACTTGCCGCGCAAGGTACCCTACCGAATTGACTACGGTAACCCCCACAATACCGGCGGCGGCCTCATTGGCGATAACGAAACTGAGGGTAGCAAACAAGGCTACGCCGGCCTTAGCCCATTCACTACCTGGACGCTTGACTTCAGCCTGCTTACCGATGCCGAATTTAAGGGACTTGACGCCATGAAAACCATCCTGCTTACGTTTAAAGGATGGTATACATCGCCAAAGTTGATGAAGGCATATGAGAAGAAGATGATGGCGGGGAAGGGCTGAATCTAATCAATAGATTACTTTACCTTCCTTACCGTCAAATTAAAATCAACCCCGGCTACAGCTAGTTTTTTCCAAACGCCGTTTTCAAAATGGTAGGTGCCGCCGTTAAACAGGCCAATTGCAAAGTGGTTGTCGCAATGGTAGTCGTTCAAAAACTCAATGGCTACCAGCAGTTCTTTTTTGGCGATGATTTTGTAACGCTCAAGGTTTATGCTGATGTGATGTTTGCCTTGGGGGATGCCACCGGTGATATCCTGTGTTGCCAGGTTAGGGCCGGGTGTTATATAATTAAACTCGTAAATGTTTACTTTAAACGGGATGGTGTCGGTGCACTGGCTCTCTACGGTAAAATTAAATTTCAGCAGTTGAACAGGTTTGTGGCCGGCATTCAATTTGATGCCAACCTGTTTGCCTTTAACTAAATCGAAGCTTGTGTTTGCCGAACCCGAGCGTTGTTTGTTGCCGATGGTTTTGGTGTCAGATTGTGCGTGGGCGGTAAAGGCTGCGGTTAAAATCAGCGCCGCAATAAATGTGATTTTTTTTAGGGATATAGAAATGCGGGCCATATATTTTTATGTTTTATATGGGCAAGACGAGGGTTTGGCGGATATGGTTGCATGGGGAAATATAAAATCCCGGCAGCGCACACCGCAACTGTAAATTAACACGAGCGACAGCTTATCTTATTATCGCCACCCACCCGCCTAACGGAGGTGTATTATTGTTCAGGTTTATAACATAATAGTAGGTGCCAAACGATACAGGTTTGCCGTTAAAGGTGCCATCCCATGCGGTATAATAACCCCTTGAATTGTAAATCTGCTGCCCCCAGCGGTCAAATATTTTTACGGTACAATCCGGGTAATCTATTAAGTTTTTAATCTCCCATCTGTCATTAACGCCATCGCCATTTGGGGTAAAAGTGTTGGGGATCTTTATATCCAGCAATACCGTCACTTTTACTGAAGCAGTTCCTTCACATCCATCTGTTGATCGCACAGTTAAGGTATACACCGTAGTTGATACCGGGCTGGCGTTAGGGGTTAAAACCTTGTTATTATCCAACCCGTCAGAAGGTGTCCATGTTATATCGGCAATGGCACCCGATGCTGTTGCGTTTAGCAGTGTCTTATCTCCCTGTTCAATAGTTTTATCGCCGCCGCCTTTAACAACCGGCAACGGCTGTATATTCATAGTAACAGTATTGCTGGTTATGTTTGCAGGTACGGCGCATAACGCGTTGCTGGTTAACCTGCAGCTTACAACATCGCCACCCATAAGCGTACTGCTTGTGTAAATATCGCTGTTTGTTCCGGTGTTATTGCCGTTCAGCAACCATTGGTAAACGGGCGCGCTGCCACCATTGGTTGGCGTGGCAGTAAATGTAATTGGTGTGCCCGCGCAAACGTTATTTGCTGATGCTGCAATAACTACCGCTGGGCTAACCAAGGGTGTAACCGTAATGCTGATATTATTGCTTGTAGCAGTCGTTGTCGTGAGACAGGCGGCATTGCTGGTTATTTTACAACTTACCACATCGCCATTGGCAAGTGTACTACTGCTGAAGGTTGCACTGTTGGTGCCGCTGTTGCCGCCGTTAACCAGCCATTGATAGGTCGGTGCTGCGCCGCCATTTACCAGGGTAGCGGTAAATGTAACCGCGCTGCCCGAACATATAGAATTTGCAGATGCCACAATGCTTACAGACGGGGTTACGCGAGGATTAACAGCCATGGTGATGCTGTTACTTGTTGCGGTGGCCGGCGTGGCGCATACAGCATTGCTGTTAATCACGCAGGTAACTACATCGTTATTTGCAAGTGTGCTGCTGCTGAAAGTCGGGCTGTTGGTGCCGGCGTTGGTGCCATTTACCTGCCATCGATAAATGGGAGCGGTGCCGCCGTTTACCGGGGTGGCAGTGAACGTAACTGGTGTGCCATCGCAAATATTATTTACCGAAGCCGCGATGGTTACAGAGGGAGTAACTGAAGGGTTAACCGCCATGGTAATAACATTGCTTGTAGCAGTGGCGGGAGTAACGCAGGCGGAACTGCTCGTCAACACACAGCTTACTTTGTCGCCATTAACAAGCGTACTGGTGCTAAAAGTTGGGCTGTTGGTGCCCGCGTTACTGCCGTTTACCAGCCATTGATAAACAGGCGAGGCCCCCTCATTTGAGGGCGTGGCAGTAAATGTAACCGGTGTGCCTGCGCAAATATTATTTCCTGATGCTGCAATACTTACGCCTGGCGCCGCTCCGGATGTTTTTAAATGCAGCGTTGTTACCAGGCTGTCGCAGCCGCTTTTATATCGCACAACATCATTGTACGTGCCCGGGTTGCTAACCACCGTGCCCGATGGTAATTTATAGGTATCGCCGTTGCAGATTGACACCGTGGTATCAACTTTTTTTACACTGAATACTTTTACGTGAACTTTTGCCGAGTCAATGCAACCGTCGGAAGTTGTAATGATAACCGTATAATCAGTTGTGGCCGCGGGCAAAGCCGTAGGGTTGGCAATATTAGGGTTGCTAAGTCCGGTGGCAGGGCTCCACTGATATTTTACTCCGCCAAAAGCAGATAATTGTGCCGGCGTCGATTGGCAGGTCTCTATTGAATTGGTTTGAACACTGCTGGATTTAAAGTCTGAAAAAAATCCGTACAAGGTTCCGTCATTTACCCCGCCGTTTATAAAGCCCAATGAAAACTTCCCCTTAGAGTTCGAAAAATTTAAGGCAGCGCCTACAGTAACCGCGCTACTCAAATCAATCCGTGAGGTAAGGTAAGCGCCGCCGGTTCCGGGTACAGGGGAAAAGTCGCTGCTTTTAACCAGTGTACTGTTACCGTTAACGGTAAAGCTATTTTCGTTTCCGGCCTTTGTAGTAATCATAACAGCAAACAAATCGGCATTACTCCTTACAATGCTTACAGTTTGCGACCCGGTGCAATTTATTTTCGGTATAATTGCCGACCCCACTTCGCACCCGTTTCCTGTTAACTGGTACACGTATACGTTTTTGTCAGCTCGTATGTAAGTGCTAGGGTTTGTAAGGTTAAGCGTAACCGACTCACCCTTAGTCAATACTGCCGTTGGGGTTGCGTTGCCGTCAACATAAACCGAGGTGCCATTATTAACTGCCAAAACATAAATATAATCGCTCGACTCCAAAAAACCCTTGGTAACAACATATTCAGTGCCCAGCACATCTGTCGGTACCGTTTGGTCGCCCGCCAGGTCGGCACAACTTGAAACCTGGACCAAATCATCCTTTAAAGTGATAGCGATGGGATTATCAGAAGTGATATACGAACCCTGGAGGTGTCCGCCTGCGGCGCTGCTTGCTGCAACGGCCGAATAAGTTTGACCTGCATTTAACACAATGGTGAAAGGTACATTTGCACTATGGCCGACTATGTCTTTAGCAGGTGTAATGGTTACATGTGTATTATTTTGACTCGCTACAATGTCAAATGAATTATTGGCCTGGTAAGCAGTCGATTCGTCGAAAGTATATTGCGAAGAAATAAAGAACTCGGTACCCAGTGAGTTTTTCCCTTTTAACGAAAATACTTCGGGGTCACAGTTGCAAAAACCGCTGACAACATCATAATAGGCTGTAATATCCGCCGTTGATTTAATGGAAAGTCCTTTATTTAAAACCGTGTTTGCAGGCGTATTTTCGATCTGATTTATCCAGGCTGTGAGGTCGACGCTGGCGGTCGAATTCGCTGCTATATTTCGTGTGATAGGCGTAAACGAAGGGTCGGCAGGCATAGAAATTACTACCGTAGCCGGCAACGATAATGTAGTGAGTCTAAGTTCTATCGGTTTATCAAAGTCGCGCCCCTCATCGTTAACATAGGGCGCTGCAAACCAAAACTGCTTGTCTACCTGTGCGGAAACAAAGTGTGGCAGGAAAAAAATGACACAGGATAAAAATATTTTAGCAGTTAGCGAGAGGGGAAGTTTAAATTTCTTTGCCGATATCATTCGGATGTAACTAAGTTGGCGTTATAATTACAATAATAAGATTTATTTAGTTGTAATAACCGGATTTGAAAACACCTGCCCATAGTAGATTTTAAACGCGGTAAGCCGGGCTTCTTGTGCCTTGGTTTTGGGTTACCCTATCTTTACGCTGAAAGCAAATTAATAAAACGTGCTATGCGCGCATTTCGGCATCTTCGCAAGCCATTTTTTCGGCATCTCGGCTTATTTCCATATAAGTTTGTTTGGTAACAGGCTTGCTGATAAACTCCCTAACGAAATCATACTTCAGCGCACGCATCCTGTCACTTAGCGATATTGAGGCGGTAATAATATACACTATTACCTGTTTGCAAAGCGAGTTGTTTAGTTTATCCAGTTCATCCAGAACTTTCCATCCGTTAACGCCGGGCATTTCCAGGTCGACAAACATCATATCGGGCAGGCATTCAGGGTCTGTTTTGTTGGCATGCAGGTAGTCAATCAGCGGACTGCCGTTTTCATAATAGGTTATATCTTCAAATATGCTGTAGCGGGCCAGGTTGGCCTTTAATATATATTGCTGAACTAAATCGTCTTCGAGAACAAATAAACTGCACATCTATAATTTCTAATTAATTAAATTATTTATCCATAACGATTTAATTAGCTGTTTGTTTGAAATTAAATACTTCGTGAGGGAGTAAACTGCTTATAAATGAGTTGAAGTGTGCTGTCAAATTTCAAGTCCATCCCCCAAAATAAAATTTTCTCCCACAAAAAAACAACAGCTCCACCAAGTGGTTTTTAATGCGCTGAGGTTGTTGTTTAGCCAGTTGACAAACCGTAGGGACATATCCAGGTTTACCCCATGTTGGCGAGGGCGAATGCAATTCGCCAGCAATTTATAATTTCCTGTCCCCGTCTTTCGGACTTTAATGACTTTTCGGACTCCCGGACTTAAATAAAATTGCCATTTTAAACGCAAATATCATATTTCATTAAAAATATTATAAAATAATTGTAAGATAATTCGCTTTTATACAAAAACTGTTCATAAATTACGGTTTTTAAAGTAACTGGTTCTTGTATTTTAGTTTTTAGGTAAAATGTTATGGTTGAATCTGGTTATTTTGATAAGTATAGTCCCATTAGCGGCGTTTGGGACGAAATGTATGGTGCGGATGCGGCCGTTCGCAGTCATTACCGTAAGGTAATAGAATATATCTCGGGCGAAAGCGCGGACGATTTAAATAAAAAGGAAGAACTGGCCAAGCGCCTGTTCATGAGCCAGGGAATTACCTTTACGGTTTACAATAGCGGCGAGGGCATCGAAAAGATTTTTCCTTTTGATATTATCCCCCGCATTATTACTGCCGATGAATGGTCCTTTGTGGAGCGCGGCATTAAACAGCGGCTTATGGCGCTCAATCTTTTTTTAAAGGACGTTTACCACAATCAGTTTATTATAAAAGACGGCATTGTGCCGATAGATATCATTTATTCGTGCCCGCATTTTTTGCGCGAGATGCACCAGTTGCAGGTGCCCTACGATATTTACGTGCACATCAGTGGGATCGATATCATCCGCGACCACGATGGCACTTTCTACGTATTGGAAGATAATCTGCGCACCCCCAGCGGTGTAAGCTATATGCTGGAGAACCGCGAAATTACCAAGCGCCTCTTCCCTGATTTGCTACCCCAGTGCGGCGTGCGCAGCGTTACGGAGTATCCAACAATTCTATATAAAAATTTACTCGCGCTTTCGCCGAGGCAGATATCAAACCCAACCATTGTGTTGCTTAGTCCGGGGATATATAACTCGGCCTATTTTGAGCATACCACATTGGCCCGCCTGATGGGGGTTGAGCTGGTGGAGGGCCGCGATTTGGTGGTAAACAACCACAAAGTTTTCATGAAAACCACCACCGGCCTGCAGCAAGTGGATGTAATATATCGCCGCGTTGACGATGAGTACCTGGATCCTTTGGTGTTTAATCCGTCAAGCATGCTGGGCGTCGCCGGCATTATGGGCGCCTACCGGAAAGGCAACGTTGCGATAGTAAACGCCATAGGCACCGGTGTGGCTGATGACAAGGCGGTGTATGTTTATGTGCCCGAAATGATAAAATACTATCTTAACGAGGAACCCATACTTAAAAACGTGCCCACCCACCAGTTGGGTAATCCCGACGAACGTGCTCATGTTTTTAAAAATATCAACACCATGGTGATTAAAAAAACCAACGGCAGCGGCGGTTATGGTATGCTAATGGGACATGCATCAACAGAAAAAGAAATTGAAGAATACAAGCTGGAGGTACTGAAAGAACCGCGTAACTTCATCGCACAGCCAACCATAAGCCTGTCCGCCGCCCCATGTTACATGCAGGGTGAGTTGCAGCCACGCCGGATTGATTTACGCCCCTATGCGCTATACGGCCCCGATGGTATCGAAATCGTACCCGGAGGCCTAACCCGCGTGGCGCTGAAAGAAGGCTCGCTGGTGGTAAACAGCTCGCAGGGCGGGGGAAGCAAGGATACGTGGGTGCTGGCGTAGGGGCAGAGAGTCAAGAATCAAGAATCAAGAATCAAGAAAAAAGAAAAAAGAAAAGACCATAGTCCTTGGTCGATAGTCCATGGACTTGATTATAAACAATAAAAATTTTACCATGGTCTATGGTCCATCGACTATGGTAAAATGAAATAAATCTGAAATACACACATGTTAAGCAGGGTAGCAGCAAGTTTTTATTGGTTAAGCAGGTACATTGAGCGCAGCGACGGTATGCTGCGCATGCTGAAAATTAATTATGCATCCAGCCAGGATACCATCCAGGAGTTTACCTGGGCGCCGGTTATCCGCATTTTTGCCGGCGTGGGCGACGAGGAAGAAACCGGCAAGCTGGATAACAACAGCCGCGCGGTGTTGAAGTTTATGGTTACGGGTAAAAACAACCCGAACTCGATATTGAACATCATTACGCTGTCGCGCGAGAACGCCCGGGGGGTGCAGGAGCATATTCCCAAGGATTTATGGCAATGCCTTAACGAGTATTACCACACCGTAAAAGACCCTAAAGTTGAAAAAGCTTTGCTGCGCGATGACCCTATCGGCATCCTGGATGTACTGATAAAGCAGGTAATGTTATACTACGGCACAGCCGAAATTACCATGGAAAGGGGCGAGGGCCGTAGCTTTATGAACATTGGCAAATACCTGGAACGCGCCATACAAAGCGTAGATATTTTGGATACTAAATTCAGTTCGGTAAGTGATAACCCCGATTTACTGACCGACACCAGCTACTGGAAACACCTGCTGTTAAGTTTGGGCGGATACGAACTCTACTTAAAAACTTATCGCGAGGGTTTCGAGGCAAGTAATATACTGGAGCAGGTGGTGCTGAATAACGATTTCCCGCGCTCGGTTATCTACTCGGTGAACAACATCCAGCGGTACTTCGACAGGCTGAAAAACAACAGCAACGCCGACGATTTCCGCGAGCTGAGTTTCCAGATTGGTCGCCTGCAAAGCCGCATCAAGTACAGCTCAGTAAAAAGCATTGAGCAGGACGGCCTGCACCAATACCTGCAGCAAATCCGCAAGGAACTGTACGGAATCGGCAATGCATTGAACCAGCATTATTTTGCGAATAGTTAATAATTTGAAGATGTGTGGATTTGAAAATTTGAAGATGCCTAACGCTTATTTTTCCCATCATCAAATCATCAAATCTCCAAATTAAATAATTGAAAAATGCCCGAATTTGAAATACAACATATTACCCGCTACATTTACGAGGGACCGGTGCGCGACAGCGCCAACCAAATTATCCTGTACCCCATAAAGGACTTATATCAGGATGTAATTAAGCAGGAGCTAATAATCAGCGGCAACCCGCCGGTTGATACTTATATTGATTATTACGGCAACGAAGTAGGCAGCTTTACCTACAGCGACCCGCATATGATGCTCATCATTAACTCGAAAATATTGGTTACTACCAAACACCGGCCGCTGCCCGTTAGCGATATTTTCCCCGCCCAGCAATGGGACGATTTAAAGCGGCTGAAATATGTGGTGCCCTATATTGATTTCCTTCGCCAGGAGTATTTTGAGGGGATCGAAGAGCTAAAAGAAATTGTTGAAGCAGAAAAGTTAAAGGACGATACCCCTTACCACGTGGCCCTGCGCTTTTGCCAGTACGTGTACGACAACTTTACCTACATCAAGGGTGTCACTACGTTTGACACGCAACTGGATGAGATATGGAAGCTGAAGGCCGGCGTTTGCCAGGATTTTGCGCACATACTGGCCGAAATGCTGCGCATGGTGCAAATACCCTCCCGCTACGTTAGCGGCTACATCTGTACCAGCCGCAATAACATGCGGGGCGAAGGCGCCACCCACGCCTGGACCGAAGCCTACATCCCCGACTACGGCTGGCTCGGCATCGACCCAACAAACAACTGCGTAGCTAACGAAACCCACGTACGCCTGGCCGTTGGCCGCAACTTTACCGACTGCTCGCCGGTTAAGGGTGTATACAAAGGCTCATCCGGCCACAAGCTGGAAGTAGCCGTATCCGTAGATGACGAAAACGTGCTGAACAATAGCGATATCGCAGAACACTCACCTATTTCCGCCGTAAATTCTGCCGCGCAAAAAAATAGTTACCAGCGCCATTTGGAGATTATGCAGCAGCAACAGCAACAACAGCAGTGAAGAAGTTCATGGTTGATGGAAAACAGTTAATGGTTCATAGTTCATAGCCGGAAATGCCCCCCCTCCCCGCGTCATTGGCGAGGAACGAAGCTACCTCGACGAAGGACAATCAGGGATCGGGATGCATGTGGAGAACGTAAAGCCACCGGACAGGTAGCCCACCATCCCTCTCAAACTATCCCACCAATGAACTAATGAACCAGTGAACTAATGAACAATTTATAGTTTATTAAACACGCCCAACCCCGTACACGCATCCCAGCCCGGCCCCGCATCGTAGCCTTTATTGCCATCGGCCGTGCGGTTGTTGCCGCTGGTAATATCGCGGCACAGCGATGGGTTGGCGTATAGTGTTGGGTTAATAAATCCCGCCCGTTTGCCGCTCTGTTGATTAAGGCAAGCGATAAGGCCGGCGTATAGTGGCGCAACGGCGCTCGTGCCGCCAATAACCATCGGCAGGCCGTCAACAAGTACAACATAACCGGTGTTTGGGTCGGCGTTGCCGGCTACATCGGGCACGCCGCGGCCAACGTGATTGGTGCCAATCGCTTTGGGCACTTTAGCATTCTTTTGATAATCGGGCAGGAGGAACACGTTGCTGACGCCGCCGCCGGTGGCCGAGTTTGCCGACACATGCCAAACAGTTTCAGAACTAATAGTATCATCGCCGTTCACTTTTAACGATGTGCCGCCACAGGCTAAAACATACGGACTTGAGGCCGGGAAATCAACATGCACATCGCCGCCTTTTATGCCGTCGCTCGAGCCGTTGTCGCCCGCCGCCGCGCAAATGGTAACGCCCAGTGCGGCGGCTCCTTTAAAGGCTTCGTTATAGGTGTTTAATGACTGTGCCGTCCATGCCACCTCGGCGCCGCCCCAGCTTATCGAAACTACGGAGGCCTTGTGTTTGGTATCGTGCACTGCTTTGGTTATCGCATCCAGGAAACCCTTATCCGTATTGGGGCAAAAGTAAACCACAATTTTGGCGCCCCAGGCCACCACGCCTGCCACCTCGATGTCCAGCATCACTTCGCTGTCGGCACTTTTGGGTATGGTGGGTGTGTTTTTGCCCTTATCTACCGAGATAGTCCTTATCGACGGTTTTTTAATGCCCAGCCCTTTAAAATAGGTGGTTAAGTCTTTAGTGCGGTAGCCGCCGCCTAACTCAATAATAGCGATGGTTTGTCCCTTGCCGTTAAACCCGGCGGGGAAACCATAAATCTTCGCCAGCCGGTCGGGGGTAAAGGAGTTGCTTACCTTGGCCTGCGGACTAATCCCATCACCATCATCTAAAGTTGTAAACATGGGCCGGGCCACCTTGCGGTTATCCAGCCCGAAAACGCCTTCTATAATATCTTCCAGGGCTGCCGGGATAAAAATATCGCCCTTCCGCACCCTGATGTCGTCGCCGTGCGAATCGACCGCTTTGGCAAGGCTTACGCCGAAGGCCGCTTCCATATTGGCCACGCTGCCCCGCAAAATAACGCTGCGGCGTGCCAGGCTCACCTCAACCGTTTTTAGCTTGTACTGATGGGCAAAGGCTTCCACCTTGTCCGCATCGTTTTGGGCCGCACCAAATTCTTTTTCATAATCGGCATGGCCAATCTGCTTGCCTTCGTCCAAATGTGCTTCGATAGATTTTTTGCGGCGAATCCGTACGGTAACATCAATAAACTGTCGGCGGTTAACTTTAGCAGTGGTTTCGCCCATATGGGCTTTTTTGTAGCTGCCTGCCAGTGCAACTTTATTTAGGTTTTTCATGGTAAGGTATTTTGAAATAAAGCTACAAAATTTTGATTAACTGTAGATTAAGTTTTATTTTTTAGTTAAAGTCGAATACTAACCCACATCGTCGTTGCAAGGAACGAGGCAAACTCTGTACAGGAAATCAAGAACCAATATGTTTTTTTGGAACTTAAACCCGAACAAAAGTCGAGCCTTTTCATCGGTTATTTTGTAAGCCTCACAATATGGGATTACCGCTGATAGAAATGTGAAAAATCTTGTAAACTTTTTATATTTGTCGAAATAAATTTTATCACAACGAAATGAGGAAACTTTACAACTTATTATTTTTAGTGCTGTTATTAACTGCTTTACAGGCTTGTAAGAAAGACAGCAAACCCGCCACTCCGCAAAATAAGGCCTTTGGAAAGTGGAATGCCGATTACTCTGTTGACTATGAATACATTAACGGCGTTAAAACACTTACAGATACTACCGCCAGCTCACCGAATGCGTACGTTTACACCTTAAATGCCGATGGTACAGGCAACGTTTACCTGTCGGGGAAGAAAGCTTATGTTTTTAACTATACCATAGCCGATAACAAAATAAACTATACCGATTTTAAATATTATAATGCCGATGGCAGCCTGGCCGGTGTTGAACCGCCTTTTTTTGAAACAATTATCAACTCAACCGATACAAAGCTGGCAACCAGCCTGGAGCAGGATTTTACCGACAGTTTAGGCAATCATATGCGCAGCATAATCGAGATTTATTTTACGAAGGTAAACTAACGCTGGTTTACATCAACGTTAAATAAAAAGCCGGAGTAAATTAAAACTCCGGCTTTTTGCGATAATACGTTATTGCTGCGGATTAACCAAACCCGGTAAATCGCCAACGTCGGATTTGTGTTTCCGTTGCCTTGGGTGCGCAGCCTGCAGGTAATCCTGTGCATGCTCGTGCTGGTAATCAGCAGCCAGGGCAGCCGTACGCATGCGGCTCAAATAAACCCAAAGGCCCGTACCGGCGGCCAGTACCCCCGCAACAGCCGCGCCTACTACTAACGGACTGATTTCGTTATTTTGAAATAGATTTTTCATAATTATGTGTTTTAGTACTAACAACAACAATTGTTTCTGGTTGTAGTTTTTTTTAAATGTGTTTGGGTAACCGCTAAAACAACAAAGGCCAATCTTACGATTAGCCTCCATATTATAATCTTATTTTTATGTGCCCGAATATGCAGCGTTCTTTTAATTCCTGCTCGGGAAAATGCCTTCAACTGCTATAATAAAGAACATGGCAAGATACGGATCACGCACTGATACGGGCTGCCCGCCGCCGGTATTGGTTATGGACTGTGCCCCCAAAACCACACTTGGTTGGTTTGAAGTGTAAGTTTTTAATTGTACAGCATTAGGCCCCGATCCTGTTCCCGGACCTGCGGCAAAGTAGGCGCTGGCTGGCGCACCCGTTGTACCCTGCCCGGCATTTGCCTTTATCGTATGGTTGTGCGCAGGTAACTGGTTTACGGTGAGCGTAACAACTTCCGAGCCGCCCTGTTGCCCCTCAACGTAAGGCGACAGACCCGGCCCCTGGCCTTGCCCGATGGCCCCGCGACCGCGAAGGTCGGGGAGGGCAAAAGTGGTTTGACCGTTGCCGCCGTAGGTAGTGCCCAATAGCGAAAACAACGCCGTATTTTGCGATATTGATAATAATTGCCCTTCGCATGAGGCAAAGCCGCGCGGCGCAAAATTACCTGCGAACATAAATACCATTGCTATATCAGCTTCCATAATAATAATAATTTTTAGGTGAGGTGTTTTTTTAACCAGTTGAATATAAAAGTATTATTTCAAAAAAAAATAAAATATTGTAAATATTTGTGTGTTATTCTTTAGGGGAATTT
>JBDUDE010000510.1:0-4677 GCA_040003105.1 Mucilaginibacter sp.
TATTTAAAAAATTAATGGCAATAATAACTTTAACTACTGATTTGGGCGATAAAGATATTTATCAGGCCGCCCTTAAAGGTAGCATATTAAAATTGTTGCCTACTGTTAATATTGTTGATATTACAAACAGTGTTGCTGCCTACAATATACAGCAAGCCGCCTTTATATTAAAAAATAGTTTTTACTATTTTCCCGATGAAACGGTGCATTTAATAGGCATTGATACCGTGTTTAATACCGAAACACGCTACCTGGCGGTAAAGTACCGGAACCACTATTTTGTTGGGGCCGACAATGGCATTTTCAGCCTGATGTTTGAGGAAGATGCAGAAGAAATTGTTGAATTAAATATTATGCAGGATTTAAAGTTCCTGCACTTTCCGCTTGCTGATATTTTTGTTAAAGCTGCCTGCCACCTGGCACAAGGCGGCACACTTGCCAAAATAGGCCTGCCAGTGAGCGACTTTGAGAAAAAAATGAACCTGCAGCCGGTTATCGAAAAAAACCTGATAAAAGGTGTGGTTATTTACATCGATTCGTTCCAGAACGTGATTACCAATATCACAAAAGAGTTTTTCAGCCGCGTACAGCAAAACCGCCGCTTTACGCTATCATTTAAACGCAACGAAACCATCAACCACCTCAGCTGGCACTATAACGAAGTACCCGAGGGCGAGAAGCTTTGCCTGTTTGGTATAAGCGACCATTTGGAAATTGCTATAAACAAAGGCAATGCCAGCGGTTTGCTTGGGCTAGGTTTGGGCGATAGCGTGATTATTGATTTTGAGGGGTGATGAAAAGTTTCATTTCGATTATTTTAGCCTTTGTATTTTTCAGCGCATCTGCCCAATTCAAATCCGACTCCCTCGCCTACCAACTACAACGCAAAAAAATAAACGCCATGCTTTCGCAGCGCGCGGCTAAGTTTGGGCAGTACGATGAAAGCCTAAGCAAACACACCGGCATATTCGGCTTCCAAACAAAAAAAGACATTCGCCGCTCCAATGATATCCTGATGGATATTGTTAAAACCGACAACGATATCTATAGTGAGTTAAAAATACTGCTCGAATACCGTACTTTCCAGCAAAAACAGGTACAAACCCATACCAAAGAAGCAGAGAACAGCACACTCGGCTACATGGCTACCATCAACAAGCTACGGGCGCAAATAGACGCTTTAAAAAAGGAAGCCGAAAAAGATCATGCAAATGACGCGGAGTTGCGGAAAATGATGCTTATCACAATTATTGCGTTGGCTGCCTTAGTTTTCCTGATGATAGTTTTTCGCCGGAAGAAGCACGTACCAGTAAAGGGCAAACGCAGCAAAAGCAGCAGCCGCAGATAGTTTATACTAACTTTATGGTGGTTAAAATGTTTTAACACGCCAATCGTCTTAACCTTCAAAACAGCAATACAATTAAATGGCACGAAGACGACTAAATAGCAGCAACGCACCCGAAACTGAACTACCCAAAGCAAAATTAGACAGGCAAACGCTGCATAAAATTTCGCGGTTGCTGGCTTATATTAAGCCCTACCGGGCTATGTTCATAGCCGGTTTGGTATTCTTGTTCTTGTCAAGCCTGGTAGGGTTGGCATTCCCGGCGTTTATTGGTGGATTGATTGATACAGCTAAAGGCGGACACACCAATTCATGGCTGCCGGGTTCCATAAAAGGCATATTAACACTTTCGTTTTGCGTTTTATTTGGTCAGGCTATTGTGTCGTTTTTCAGGATATTGTGGTTTGTGAACGTGGCAGAACGTTCACTGGCAGATATTCGGCGTGATACTTATTTTAAGCTGATCACTCTACCCATGAATTTCTTCTCCAATCGCAGGGTTGGAGAATTAAACAGTCGCATTTCAGCCGATTTATCACAAATACAGGATACGCTAACCACCACTATTGCCGAAATGATAAGGCAGGCAGTACTATTAATCGGCGGTATAGCTGCGATGGCGATAATATCTGTAAAGCTGGCAATCGCTTTGTTGGTGCTGTTACCGCCACTAATTGTTTTTGCCATGTTTTTTGGCAAATTCATCCGCAAATTATCGCGGCAGGCACAGGACAAGCTTGCAGAATCGAATACTATTATTGAAGAAACACTACAGGGCATAGCCAACGTTAAGGCATTTGTCAATGAAGCTTTTGAGGCCGGTCGCTACGGCAAAAACATCCGCGACGTGGCAGATATTGCCATTAAAGGTGCAAAATATCGTGGTATATTTGTGTCGTTTATCGTATTTTGTTTATTCGGGGCCGTTGTTGCTATTGTAGGCTACGGCTGTATACTGGTAAGTCATAACGAGCTTAAGGTTGGTGAACTGTTTACCTTCGCACTGTACGCCACATTCGTCGGGAGCGCCATGGGCAGCTTCCCCGATTTATATGCCAATGTGCAGAAAGCCGTTGGCGCTAGTGAACGTGTACTGGAAATCCTGGACGAAAAAGGCGAAGATGTTTCCATCAACGAAAAGGACAACATCATCCAGCAAAAAATAATTGGCAACCTATCATTCAATAACGTGGAGTTCGCCTACCCATCAAGACCAGAGCTAACGGTGTTGAATGATATTTCATTTAACGCTGATGCAGGGCAGCGCGTAGCCATTGTTGGCCCAAGCGGGTCGGGTAAATCAACCATGGCGGCTTTGATACTGCAATTCTATCACCCGCAAAACGGCGCCATATCTTTCGACGGCAGGCCGGCATCTGATTATTCACTAACCGATATCCGCAACCAGGTAGCCATTGTGCCACAGGACGTACTGCTGTTTGGCGGCACCATAAAAGAAAATATAGCTTACGGTAAACTCACAGCCACCGAAGATGAAATTATACTGGCCGCACAGCGCGCCAACGCCCATGCGTTTATCATGTCGTTCCCCGAAGGATACGATACCATCGTTGGCGAGCGTGGGGTAAAATTATCCGGCGGACAGCGGCAGCGCATCGCCATTGCGAGGGCGCTATTGAAAAATCCAGCCATACTGATACTTGATGAAGCCACATCATCATTAGATTCGGAATCTGAGCGTTTGGTACAGGAGGCTTTGGAGGAACTAATGAAAAACCGTACCTCAATCATTATTGCCCACCGCCTGTCGACCATCCGGGAAGCGGATAAGATAATCGTGCTCGAGAAAGGTAAGATTGTGGAGTCGGGCAACCACCAGGAATTGCTTGCCAACGAGCAGGGCCTCTACAGGTATTTGAGTGCGCTACAATTTGAAGTAAATTAATTCATATATCTATAACCGCAAATGGGTTGAATCCGTATAAGCGACACCCCTAAACACTATTACAATAGATGATTAGGCGGTTTTATGTTTAAATTTACCCGGTAAACGCCAACGTCCATCTATGAATTTGAGATACTTTTACAAGCCTGCCATTATTACCGCCGTAGTTTTATTTAACATCAATTGCCGGTCGGGCTCAAAGGCAAGTGCAGACAGCGTTCGGTATTTAAACAACGCGTCCCGCAATCCTGATACTAATAAAATAGACGTTAAAAATCAGCCGGAACTTAATCTCGACCACAGCGCCAATACCGTTCCCCTGAAAAATATGTTCGGCATAAATGCTTACGAGTGGAATTTCCTGGAAAACCCGGGCAGCCCCAGCGACCGCAAGCATATTTACGAGGATAACATGGCGCTGATAAAAGACTTTTCGGCAGTGCGCCACTACCTTAACTGGAACCGGGTTGAAACTACCAAAGGCAATTACACCTTTAACCCTACTAACAATGGCGGCTGGGACGAGGATATCATTTACCAGCGATGCAAACAAGACGGTATTTTAGTTTTAGCGGATTTAAAGAACATACCCGAATGGCTGCAAAAAACTTATCCTGCCAGCTCGCGCGATGACGATAATGCGCCAGTACCTTACGGCTACAGTTTAACTGACCCGGCATCGTACGCCGATCAGGCCCGAATGGCCTTCCAGTTGGCTGCAAGGTATGGTTATAACAAGGACATTGATAAATCACTAATAAAAGTCGATACCCGCAAACGGTGGAATGGTGATATACCAAATGAACCTTTAGTTGGCCTCGGCCTGCTAAAATATATTGAATGCGGCAACGAGCGCGACCGCTGGTGGGGCGGCGATGAAACCCACCAAACCGCCGAACAATGCGCTGCAAATATGTCGGCGTTTTATGATGGCAATATGGGCAAACTTGGGACGGGTGTAGGAGTAAAAGCTGCCGACCCCAATATGCAGGTAGTTATGGGCGGCCTGGCTACCGCTGATGTAAACTTTGTGCAGCGCATGGTCGACTGGTGCCGGGCAAACCGCGGCGTAAAGCTTGATGGCAGCGTAAATTTATGTTTTGATGTAATTAATTATCACCTGTATTCAAATAATGGTGATGTGCGGAAACAAAAGAAACCAACTACCGGTATTGCACCAGAATTATCCGTATCTGCAGAGGTAGCCAACCAGTTTGTAAAACTGGCGAATACGTTGCCGGGCCATCCCGAGGTTTGGGTGACCGAAACGGGTTACGATATAAACCAGGAAAGCTATCAAAAGGCCGAGTCGATAGGGTTAAAAACTGTTTTGGCCAACCAGGCCGACTGGATTTTGCGCACCTCGCTGTTATATATACGCCACGGCGTTAAACGTGTATTTTTTTATCAATTGTTTGACGACCAT
>JBDUDE010000962.1:0-4637 GCA_040003105.1 Mucilaginibacter sp.
AGACAACTCAATCACAATTCAGCTGCTTACACTCTTCTTCCTCAATCTCGGGCTCAAAGGTGGCATGGTTAATATCCATGTGCTGCAGCCGGTGCCTGAGGTCTTTTTTTATGCTGTTAAAGGTGGGCAGCAATTCGGGTTTAATAACCAGGTGGGCAGTAAGGGCGTTTTCAGTTGTGCTTAATGCCCAAACATGCATGTGGTGCACATCGATGATCCCTTTACATTTCATCAGTTCAGCCTTAATTTTTTCAAGCTCCATGGCTTTGGGCACGCCGTCCATCTCAAGTCGCAGGCTATCTTTAAGCAGGCTCCAGGTGCCCCTTAAAATAACAATGGCTATAACTATTGAAACTACGCTATCGATCCAATATAATTTGGTGAAGTAAATTATCAACCCTGATACAACAACGCCGAACGATACAATAGCATCAACCGCCATGTGCAGGTAGGCGCCTTTAACGTTAAGGTCGGTGTCTTTATCTTTAACAAAAAGCCACGCTGTAAAAGCATTAATGCCTATCCCAATAAAAGCAACCCAGGCCATGGTGCCACCTGCAACCGTTTCGGTATGCATAAAACGTATAATGGCTTCGTAAATAATAAAGCCTACCGCAACAAACAATATTACCGCGTTAAAAAACGACACAATTATAGTGGAGCGTTTATAGCCGTAAGTATAATTATCGTTAGCGTTTACTTTTGTAAGTTTAAAAGCCAATAAAGCAAGCGCGAGACTGGCCACATCACTTAAGTTATGACCGGCATCAGTTAACAGCGATAACGAATGGGTATATAGCCCGGCAATCACTTCGATAACAACAAATGCCGAATTTAAAATGATGCCCCAGATAAAGGCGGCGTTAAGGTGATCAAGCTTTGGGGCATGATCGTGATGGTGGTGACCTGAATGATCGTGACCTGCTGACATGCCGCAAAAGTAAGAAAAAGTCCGGAAGTCCGGAAGTCGGAAAGTCCGGAAGAAAAATTAAATCCGGGGTCGTAGAGACGCAATACTTGCGTCTCCCGCATGCAATGTAAACGCCTTAAAAGAATATCAAATAAAGTATTCCCAGCATCAGCAAATATTTAACCGCGTAATACAAATTGCGGTTGTACGCCTTTATGCGTTTGCCGAGTAACCTTATTGAATATACATACCTAAAGACCTTGTTGATGTTGCCGGTTTTATCTTCGCCCATATTTGGCGATACCGCCGCTGCCATAATAAACCAACCGAAAAACGCATTCCAGCCACGGGCAAATATGCCTTTAACCGGTCGCTGCACATCGCAAAAAAGGATAATGCGGTCGGTATCGGTTTTATTTTCGGCGTAGTGGATATAGGTTTCGTCAAACAATACATGCTCGCCATCGCGCCAGGCATAGCTTTGACCGTCGACCACAATGTGACAGGCGTCAGAGTTTGGGGTTATCAACCCTAAATGGTAACGCAGCGAGCCGGCATAAGGGTCGCGGTGCATCAGCAATTCGCTGCCAGCTGGCAACACGGCAAACATGGCGGCTTTTACTTCGGGAATACCCTTTATCAGCTCGATAGTTTGCGGGCAATATTTTTTTGCCGATGGATGAAAATCATCGTACCATTTTAAATAAAAACGTTTCCATCCCCTGCGGAAAAAGGAGTTAAAGCCCATATCGTTGTACTTGTCCGAGCCTTTTATCAGTTCTTCACGTTCCAACTGCAGGGCCTCGTCGCGTATGGTTTGCCAATTGTCTTTGAGTTGATTTAGTTGCGGGAAATTATCAGCGGCTATATAAGGCTTATTCTCCACTGCCGAAAATGCGTACATAGGCATATTTATCGGTGCCATAAAGGTGGAGTGGTCCGTTAATTGCCTGAAAAATTTAAACCTTACCTTGCCCCGGTAATGAACAATTATTGTTGAGATGATTAATATATAGAATAATATAAACTTGAAGGAAATAAGTTCGATAAGGATATGTTGCATGTTGTGACGCGTTTTACCAAAAATAGGGCACTACGTTACACAGAGGGCATATTTTCGCAAAATTGACGCCCTTTTTACAGTTAACTGACTGTTTGATGATATAAGTTAGGAATGATGGTATGGCTCGCCTTTAATAATGGTAAGAGCGCGGTATAATTGCTCAATAAAAAATAAGCGTACCATTTGGTGGGAAAACGTCATGGCCGACAATGAAAGCTTATCGTTAGCGCGGGAATAAACAGATTGGTCGAAACCATACGGCCCGCCGACGATAAATACCAGGCTGGTTACGGAGCCGACCGCTTTTTTATCGATATAAGCAGCAAACTGCCGCGACGTTAGCTGCATGCCTTTTTCATCAAGCAGGATGACATAATCAAGTGCTGTTATTTTTTTTAGTATTAACTCCGCTTCCTTAGCTTTCTGCTGCTCCTGGGTTAAGGCTTTGGTGTTTTTTAGCTCGTCGATGTCAACAAATACCAGCTTTGTATAATGTTTTAAACGCTTCACATACTTTTCAATGCCGTCTTTAAGGTAAGCGTCTTCGGTTTTGCCAACGGTAAGGAAAGTAATTTTCATGATGGGAAGTTGTAGTTGTTGCAGAGGTTGTAAAAGTTGTAGTTGTTCAATTTGGCAAAGTTAGCTATTGTTTAAATGTTATAAAGCCAATAGATTGAAATGTTGTAATATTGCGGCCGGAGCCGGTGGTATAGGTTTTAACCCTTATAACCCTTACAACTACTACAACACTTACAACTTTTACTTAACAACCGTGGATATACTAACCGATTACCGGCAACGTGCCGACTTTGCACAAAAGGAAGCCGATAAATATAAAGAGCTGGCCAATAATTACTCTTTGCTCCGGCTGGTGGCTTTCGGCCTTTTTATAGTTGCAGTTTGTATTGCTGTAAGTACCGATGAAATTACAATCGTTGCAGTAGCACTGGTTATATTAATATTTTGCTTTAGCTGGCTGGTGAATAAGCAAAATGGCTTTGAAACCCTGAAGAACTATTATTTAGATATTAAACGGGTGAACGACAATGAAATCGACTCGATTGAAAGCTACAAAAATATTTACAACGATGGCGCTATGTTTAATGATGACAAACATTTTTACACCGCCGACCTCGATATCTTTGGCAGCTATTCGTTATACCAGTTAATAAACCGTGCTGCAACTTTCCCGGGTACGGTTAAGCTGGCATCATGGCTACACAAACCTGCCGCTAAAAATGCTATAACTGAGCGCCAGCAGGCGGTTGATGAAATTGCCGGCAAAAACGACTGGAAACTGGATATCCAGGCGCACCTGCTGTTCTCGTTAAAACAAAGCCGCGAGCAAATAAAAAACCTGGTAGCTTATTTAAAGATCCCGGTTACCCTGCAGGGCGAAAAGCTGCTGGCCATTTATTGCCAGGTTTCGCCTTACCTTTTACTGGCATTAATAATTGCCGGCGTATTTTACGCCCCTGTCCGTTATATTACACCGATTGTACTGCTTGTCAATTTTCGGCTGGTAAGCTCAAAGGCATCGCTGGTGCAAAAAGCAGATTTAATTGCCGGCAAAATAGGCACCACGCTGCATCATTTTGTGCTTGCTTTTAAAAGCATCGAGAATGAGGAATGGCAATCGCCTTATTTAAAAAGCCTGGCAATACAAATAAAGAACGAAGACGGCGAAAGTATTTCAGGCAAAGTAGAGCAGCTTTCGCAACTGATAAACAAGCTTAATTACCGGCTTAATATGGTGATGATGGTTATTTTAAACGCATTCTTCCTTTGGGATATCCGCCAGTTGATTGCTATCGAAAATTGGAAAAAAGATAACCTTGTACACATAGAAGCAGCCTTTAACGTTGTTGCCGAATTTGAGGCTTTGATAAGCCTTTCCAGCCTTAGGATTAACTACCCGGATTGGAGCATCCCGCAAATTATTGAAGGTGATAGTTATACCCTTACCGCCAAAAGCCTGGCCCATCCGCTTATAGGTTTAGATAAACGGGTGGCTAATGATTATGAACTTACCGATACTTTTAAAATCGACATCATTACCGGCTCAAACATGGCGGGAAAAAGTACTTTTTTGCGCACCATAGGTATCAATACGGTTTTGGCGCTTTGCGGCGCGCCGGTTTGCGCTGCAGAGATGCAGGTATCGGTAATTACGGTTATCACCTACATGCGTATTAAGGATTCGCTGAATGAAAGTACCTCTACCTTTAAGGCTGAGCTCGACCGCCTGCAAATGCTGCTGAATGCTGTGGAAAAGGAGAACAAAGTTTTCTTTTTAATAGATGAGATGCTGCGCGGCACAAACTCCGTCGACAAATACCGAGGCTCAAAAGCTGTAATTGAGCAGCTGATAAAAAAGAAGGGCGTGGGCATGGTGGCCACACATGATTTACAGATCGCCGAGCTGGAACAGGCGCATCCGGATTATGTGCGCAATTTCTACTTCGACATACAGGTTATAAACGGCGAAATGGTGTTTGATTATAAAATTAAGGATGGTGAATGTAAGACTTTTAATGCCTCGTTATTGCTGAAGCAGATTGGGATTGATGTGGAGTAGGAAGTAGGCAGCGGCAGTAGTAGCAGCAGTAACGAGTAGGCAGCGAAACTTCCAAACGCCATGTCATTTCGAGCGCGAGCTAGAAA
>JBDUDE010000980.1:0-4635 GCA_040003105.1 Mucilaginibacter sp.
AAGAAACAGGAGCAGGAAGACAAAAAGAAAATTAAAGAAGTAGCCAAAGCCAAAAAACAACCCAGGCCCGAAAAGCCGGTTGAGGTAATCCCAAAACCAAAACCAAAACGGCAGCGCAGGCCCGAAGGTTTGGAAAGGCCGCCTGAAATACCAAGGCACAACGGCAACTAAACAATTAACCAACTTATTGCTGAGCATAAATGAAATACTACTTAGTATTGCTTTTAATTATAACCGGGACCGCCGCAAATGCAGGGGAACTTAAGCCGATGCTTTATAAGTACGCAGAAAAGCGTAACGCTGCCGATACCGATACCGTTTTCAGGAAGCGGTCGATTTCTGTTGGGGTTAACTATGGCAGCGATGTGCAGTTTTTTGGGCGAACAGGGCCAATTAATTACCCTTTTTTAAGTACCGACGTTATTTATAATACCAAAACAGGTTTCTTTGTATATGGCTCGGCGGTAAAAGTACTTGGGTACGAGCCGCTGGTTGACGAAGTGGATTTGGGAACCGGTTATTTTTATAAATACAACAAAAAGGTAACCGGCACCATCAGCTACACCAGGTTTTTGTTTATGAAAGCAGCTGCCGATGTTATAAAATCGGCATCATCAAACGATATCAACTTTAAAAATAGCTTCGACTGGAAAATCGCCAAAACAAGCGTTACCGCCGATTACCTGTTCGGCAAATCGAGTGATTTTTTCCTCACGTTCAGCACATCTAAATACATTGAGCCGGCCTGGAGTATTTTCGACGACCAGGATTACCTGTCATTCAACCCAACCATCAGCGCTATCTTTGGTACACAAAACTTTGTGGGCAAATACTCGCAGGACCATATAAACCGGTTTCAATTATACAGCGTAGGCCAGCCGCTTGAAGGCTCGCCTGAGCGCCCATATAATAACGGTAAATTTAATGCCCTTAATTACAGCCTTAAGCTGCCCATTGCCTATAACCGGCCGCACTACACGCTGGAGGCATCGTGGAAATACTCGATACCTGTAAACGTGGAAGGCGAATTGAAAAACCGGCACGAGGTATTTTTTAACATGACATTTTACTACCTCTTTTTTTAACTATCTATGAATGTATTGATAATTGAAGACGAAAAAGCCCTTGCCGAAGAACTGGAGATTTTTTTGACCAATTACAATTACATGTGCGAGATATGCTACGACGGCACCTCGGGCTCGGAAAAAATTGCCGTAAATCTTTACGATTTTATTTTGATTGACCTTGGCCTGCCTGATTACGACGGGCTTGACCTGCTTAAAGAAGCCAAAAAAAACAACCCGGAGGCCATTTGCATTATCCTTACCGCCCGCGCCGAAGTGTTTGATCGCATAAAAGGTCTCGATCTTGGCGCAGATGATTACCTGCCGAAGCCGTTTAGCCTGCTCGAGCTGCAAAGCCGCATGCAGGCTATAACCCGCCGAAGATTTGGCTTAAACCAAAGTTTGGTTGATCTGGCGGGCTTTGTGGTTAACCTAACCGAACGTACCATCACTTACCACGACACCGAGGTAAACACCATTACCAAAAAGGAGTTTGACCTGATAGCGTATTTGATATTGCATAAAAACCGCACGCTTACGCGATCTCAATTGAGCGAGCACATTTGGGGCAGTATTATTAATGATGATTACGACTCCAATTATATTGATGCACACATAAAAAATATTCGCAAAAAATTAAACATGCACGCCCCGCCCGATTGGCTGGAAACGGTACGCGGTTTGGGGTATAAAATAAAAATAAACGGCTGAAGAGAACCAAGAATCAAGAACCAAGAATCAAGACAGGGAGTCGATTTTTTCCTTTCTTTTTTTCTCTTGGCTCTTGGTTCTTGACTCTTGGCTCTTCCACCAAATGAAGCTAAAAACTAAACTTACGCTGTTTAACACGATATCAAAACTGGTGATTGTAACCATTTTTGTGCTGTTGCTGCCGCGTTTAATAACACGTATAAACCAAACCTATACTGATAGCAAACTTCGGAAACAGAAAGACCGGATGATGCAGATTGTGAAAAGCCAGGGTATAAAAAGCTACATCCAAAACGGGGAAAGCGAAGTTGGATACTATACCCCACTAAAAGAGGAGTATGTGAGCCTTAATATCGATTCGTCGTTTTTTAACTTAGACACCATTAAAAACGAAAAGCGTATACTGCAGGGCGACACCATTGAATACCGTATATTAAGCCATAATTTTAGGGCCGACAATAAAAAATACCTGCTTGAGATAGCCATAGGCGTTGATACGATAACCGAAACTACCCGGCCGCTGCAAAACATAACATTCCAGGTGCTGGTGGCCATGATATTGCTTACTATAATGGTCGATCAACTGTATTCAAACTATGTGTTGAAGCCGTTGGGATTAATCATAAAAACCAAACTCGTCGACCAAAAATTTCCAAATTTTGGGTCGTTTGAGCAGGTAAAGACCAGTACTTCCGATTTTCAGCACCTGGATATCAGCATCCATAAAATGATTGAAACTATTGAGGGCACTTTTCAAAAGGAGCGCGAATTTATTTCAAATGCATCGCATGAACTGATGACGCCCATATCAATTCTGCAATCGAAAATAGAAAACATGTTTGAGCGCGAGGATATTGTTGATGAGCTGAAGGCCCGCCTGCTTGAAATGCAGAAAATACTGAACCGCCTGAAAAGCATCACCAAAACGCTGTTGCTGATATCGCAAATTGAAAACGAACAGTTTTTAAAGGCGGATAATGTTTCATTATCAGAGATGCTGAAGGAACTTTATGACGAAATATCCATACGCCTGCAGGACAAAAACATCAGCTACGAAACCGAAATACCTGCCGACTGGCGCCTGGTACATGTTAACAAATTCCTGCTGTTTAACCTGTTTTTTAATTTGATTAACAACGCCATAAAATACAACAAACCCGATGGCGCTATAATAGTAATTGCAACCCAGGAAAATAACAAATTTACGGTTAGCATAACCGATACCGGCATCGGCATCAGCGAGGAAGACCTGCCCTATATTTTTAACCGGTTTAAGAAAATCCGCCAGTCGCTGCAGCAGGATAGCTTTGGGCTGGGGCTGCCGATTGTAAAATCAATAGCAGCTTTTCATAACATTAAAATTGTGGTGACATCCGAAAAAGGAAAGGGCAGCACATTTAAGCTGGTTTTTCCGCCGGGAGCAGTAGAAGTATCCTAAGCAACTTGAATTGTTTGACTGTTGACTATTTGCAGCGTCTTTGCGGACTTTACTGACTTTCCCGACTTTCGGACTCCTTACAACAAATCAAACCCTATATCTTTCCTAAAATACATGCCGTCATAGTAAATGCGGCTTGCATCGGCAGTGGCTTGTTGCAGGGCATTAAACATATTATCCTGTAACGATGTTATGGCCAGCACCCGCCCGCCGGATGTTTTAATATCGTCGCCATCCATATACGTACCGGCATGAAACACCTGCGAGCCGCGCACATTTTCAATGCCGGTAATAACTTTATCTTTTAAATATTCACCAGGGTAACCACCGGCTACCATTACCACGGTAGTGGCAACTTTATCGGATATTTTTAGTTCGCGTTCGTCAAGATTACCTTCGGCAACGCCTTGCAGCAAGTCGACCAGGTCACTTTCGAGGCGCATCAACACGCTTTCAGTTTCGGGATCGCCCATGCGGCAGTTGTACTCAATCATGTATGGGTCGCCACCGCAGTTCATCAGACCAATAAAAATAAAGCCTTTATAAGGTATGCCTTCCTGCTTTAGTCCTTCAATAGTTGGGATGATAACGCGCTCCTCTACCTTCTGCAAAAACTCATCGCTGGCAAACGGCACCGGCGAAACAGAGCCCATGCCACCGGTATTTAAGCCGGTATCCCCCTCGCCAATACGCTTATAATCTTTGGCCGATGGCAGCACCTTGTAATTATTGCCGTCGGTAAGCACAAAAACAGATAGCTCAATTCCCTGCAAAAATTGCTCAACCACCACTTTCGAGCTGGCTTCGCCGAATTTGGCTTCGGTAAGCATTTCAATCAATTCCTGCTGGGCCTCTTGCACGGTAAGGCAAATTAAAACACCTTTGCCCGCTGCAAGGCCATCAGCCTTTAAAACAATAGGTAAGCCGATAGTTGGCAGGTATTCAAACCCTTCCTGCATGGTTTCGCGTGTAAAAGTGCGCGAAGCTGCGGCCGGAATATTATGCCGCACCATAAACTGTTTCGAAAAATCTTTGCTTCCTTCCAGTTGCGCCCCTTCGCGTTGCGGGCCGATAACCGGTACGCCGCGCAATTGCTCATCCGCCAGGAAAAAATCATGAATGCCTTTAACCAGCGGTTCCTCGGGGCCAACCAGCACCAGGTTCACTTTATTTGCTAAAACAGCCTGTTTAATGCCCTCAAAGTCGTTAACCTTAATATCGAGGTTGGTGCCATACTGACCGGTGCCGGCATTACCCGGCGCTATAAAAAGCTGGGCGCATTTGTTACTTTGAGTAATTTTCCAGGCGAAGGCACTTTCCCTTCCGCCCGAACCGAGGAGCAGGATGTTCATGAGAGCAAAGATAGGTTTTTGAGTCGGGAAAGTCAGAAAAGTCAGTAAAGTCCGGAGAGTCAGCAAAGAC
>JBDUDE010000916.1:0-4626 GCA_040003105.1 Mucilaginibacter sp.
ACGTTAAAAGCCGCGAGCTTGGGTACAATAAGGATAACCTGGTTTATGTAAACCTCCAGGGTAAACAAGGCGACCAGTTTACTGCCATTTACAATGATTTAATGAAGTCGGGCATTGCAGTTAATGCCGCTTTAAGCAACGACCGGGCAATAGAAGTTGGCAGCAATACCGATAATTACAGCTGGGATGGAAAAGACGCTTCAAAAAATCCGCTGATATCATGGCAGAATGTTAGTTCGCAGTTTATTTCGATCATGGGCATAAAAATGGTAGCGGGACGCGATTTTAACCCGCAATCGGCATTGGATAGCAACTACGTAATCATCAATGAAGCCTTCGCCAAACAAATGGGTAAAGAAGGCCGGGTAGGCGGCATCATCAGGGACGGCGGCAAAAAGGCATTCCAAATAGCCGGAATTATGAAGGACTATCTTTACAATGATATGTATGGCAAAGCCGAACCGCTGCTGATATACAATCACCCTGCCGATACACGGGTGCTTACTATCCGCTTAAAAAATGGCGTTAACAAACAAGATGCCATTATGAAAGCCGGGAACATTGTAAAGGCCGATAGCCCCGGCTATCCGTTCGACTACCAATTTGTTGATAATGATTTCGACGAGCTATTTAAAACCGAGACTCTGACCGGGAGCCTTGCGGGCGTATTTGCAGCATTGGCGGTATTTATCTCATGTCTTGGTTTATTTGGCTTGGCAGCTTATACTGCTGAAAGGCGAATAAAGGAAATAGGCATACGAAAGGTGTTAGGCGCTACAGTTGCCGGGCTCACCGGTTTGTTATCAAAAGATTTCCTGAAGCTGGTTTGCATTTCGTGCATCATAGCCTTCCCGGCAGCATGGTGGGCCGTAAATAACTGGCTGCAAAGCTACCAGTACCGGGTAAACATCCAATGGTGGGTTTTTGCCATGGCGGGCGTTATATCACTGGTTATAGCATTTGCGACGGTGAGCTTCCAGGCTATTAAAGCAGCATTGATGAACCCGGTGAAAAGCCTTAGGAGTGAGTGATTAGAGATTAAAGAGCAGAGATTAGTGTCGAAGATTGCGTTTCGGCTATGAACTGTGAGCCATTAACCATGAACTATCGACTTTGAACTTTTGACCAATGAACCATTGAACAATGAACTTAAAATGATACGAAACTATTTCATCACTGCCTGGCGTAACATAAGCCGCAATAAGCTTTATACCGCCATCAATGTGCTTGGCCTTTCGCTGGGTATCTGCGCCTGTTTGATTATCTATCTTATTACCAGCTTTGAGCTGGGGTTCGATACTTTTCATCCTGATAAAGACCGGATCTACCGCATAGTGACCACTTTTACCGACGAACAGGGTAAAAAAAACAACCTGGCGGCAACGGTTTGCCCTATGCCCGGCGCCATGCGCGATGAGCTGACCGGTTTTGAAACTGTTACAATGTTTAACAACGTAACCTTAAAAGTTACCATACCGAATGGCAAAAATGAGCCTAAAAAATTTGATGCACCCAATGATTACACGCCGATTTTAGTAGCTGAGCCGCAGTATTTCGACTTGTTTAAATATCAGTGGCTGGCCGGTAATGCTAAAACTGCGCTTAACGAACCCTTCAAGGTTGTGTTATCAGCAAGCGAAGTGCAGAAATACTTTGGCAGGATAGCCCCACAGGATGCCATAGGCAGGGATGTTTTTTATAATGATTCGCTGCATGTTACAGTGTCGGGAGTGGTGAAAGATTTTGAAAGGCCAACCGATTTTGCCTTCAAGGATTTTATTTCGTTCGCTACAGTAAAAACGAGCTTTTTGAAAGGATTCGTTGATATGGGCAACTGGAACATGTGGGATTATAACACCCAGGGTTATGTTAAACTTACTAACGGTGTAACACGGCAGCAGGCTGAAAAGCAATTCCCGCAATTTATAAAGTCACATACGCATTTGCAACCCGGAGTTAAGGCAGCGCTTTCGCTGCAACCCCTGCCCGATGTTCATTTTAATAACGCTTATGATGACACGTACACCCGCAAAGCACATTTACCAACTTTATACGGCTTGATGGGCATTGCTGCGTTTATTTTAATTATAGCCGCAATAAATTTCATCAACTTGTCGACCGCCCAATCATTACGCCGGGCAAAAGAAGTTGGCGTGCGTAAAACGCTGGGCAGCAGCAAAGCGAACCTCACCATCCAGTTTTTGATGGAGACTTTTATGGTAACCATAGTGGCAGCTACGGTATCGGTTATCATTACAAACCCTATTATAGGCGCATTTCAATCAATCATACCAGCCGGAGTAACCTTGACCCTCATTAACCCGGTAACCGTATCGTTTTTAATTTTGATAACCATTACAACTGCGCTGCTGGCAGGCTTTTATCCGGCAAGGGTTTTATCATCCTATCTGCCGGCTTTGAGTTTAAAAGGGCAAGGCTCGCAAAAACTTAACCGCAAAAGCTACCTGCGCAAGGGGCTTATTATCTTCCAGTTTACCGTGTCACTGGTATTCATCATCGGTACCGTAGTTATTGCCGACCAGGTGCATTTTGTTTTAAATACCGACCTTGGGTTCAACAAAGACGCCATCGTTACAACCCACACAGGGCTTAATGACAGGGGCAATAAAAAGGATGTTTTTATCGATAAAATAAGACAGATAAAAGGCGTGGAGCTAGTGTCCAGGCACCGCGTAACCCCGGTAGCTTTCGGTCACCCGGGAACGTTTATAGATTATAAGGGCCCCGGAGGCGCAAAGGTTGATGCATCGTTCGAAACATGCGACAATAATTACGTGAGCCTTTTCGGCCTAAAGATTATTGCGGGCCGCAACCTGCTGCCTTCAGATACGCTGAAAGAATTTTTGGTGAATGAAACCTGCGCCAAAGCGCTTGGCTTTAAACGGCCGGAAGAGGCCCTGGGTAAAATTGTGGAGGTTGGCATTAACAATGCCAAATGGCCTATCGTTGGGGTAGTAAAGGATTTTCATTCGCAGTCATTACACGAAGCGATAATGCCGTTTTTTATTGGGTCGATAAAACGCAATGAATTTGCGGTGAGCCTTAAACTGGCCACTGCGGGTAACGGTGCCGAAAGCTTTAACCATATTATTTCGCAGGTTGAAAAAGCTGCGAAGGAGGTTTATCACAACGACAAGTTTGAATATAAATTTTTAGACGAAACCATAGCGAGCCTGTACGATAAGGAACAAAAAACTGCCAGGCTGATGAATACCGCCATGGCAATAGCTATATTTATATCATGCATGGGGCTGTTCGGTTTAGCCACGTTTACAGCACAGCAGCGCGTAAAGGAAATTGGCATAAGGAAGGTTTTAGGAGCAAGCGCGTCAGGCATAGTTACGATGCTGAGCAAAGACTTTTTAGCGCTGGTGATAATTTCTATATTAATAGCATCGCCAATTGCCGGGTACCTGGCGCACCAATGGCTGCAGGACTTTGCATACAAGGTTGACGTAAGCTGGTGGATTTTTGCAGTATCGGGGCTGGCGGCAATATTTATTGCGCTGATAACAATAAGCTTCCAGTCGGTAAAAGCCGCGCTGGCAAACCCGGTGAATAGTCTGCGCTCTGAGTGATTGGGGGTTACAGGCCACAGATTAGGATAAATTCGGCTACGAACTATGAACCATTAACTATGAACTTGAAATGATAAAAAACTATTTCAAAATCGCCTGGCGAAACATCTGGAAAAACAAGGTTTTTTCGGCAATTAATATTATTGGCTTATCAGTTGGTATGGCCGCATGTATAGTTATCATGCTGTTCGTTTCGTACGAGAAAAGCTTTGATAATTTCCACACCAAAAACATTTACAAGCTGGATGAGGTGCAGAAATTCCCCGGCATGGTGTCTTCTCAAAAGGTTGGCCTGTCTATGTTCCCGATGGGACCAACATTGCAAGCAGACTTCCCGGAGGTTAAGGATTTTACGCGCGCCCGCCAGCAGGAAAAATACCAGCTAACCTATGGTGAAAAAAAGGTTTATTTGCCACAGGGATTATTTGTCGATACCACCTTCCTCAGCATTTTTGATTTCAAGTTGCTAAAAGGCGAAAGGAAATCGGTTTTATTAAAACCGCACAGCGTTGTTTTAACCGAAGAAACGGCCGCAAAAATGTTTGGTACGGACGACCCAATGGGGAAAACGATTACACACTATGGTGGCGACACTACAGCCTTTGTTGTGACAGGGGTAGCAGCTAATCCGCCAAAAAATTCACAAATACAGTTCGACGCGTTATTCTCATTTAATACGATTTTTAAACCATGGATGCTTAACAACTGGGGCGGCAATTGGTTGCAAACCTACCTGGTGATGGCACCCAATGCAGATATGAAAGCGTTTGAAAGGAAAATGCCGGCTTATCTCAAAAAGCATATAAAAGGCGAAGGCTACAAATACTATGAGTTATTTTATCTGACGCTTAAAGATGTGCATGCCAACTCGGCTGATATCGGGCTTGATTACCTGAACTATCAAAAATTTGATAAAAAGCTTACTAACCTATTTTTGGCCATTGCGCTTATTGTGTTGGTAATTGCGTGTGTTAATTTCATTAACCTGTCAACGGCCCAGGCTTTAAACCGGTCAAAAGAAGTAGGT
>JBDUDE010000623.1:0-4623 GCA_040003105.1 Mucilaginibacter sp.
AGCGAAACGAAGTACGATGCCAGGGCATTGGCGATTTGCTGCGACCCGCCTTTGGGGATTGGCCAGCCTTTTAAATGCCCGTTAGCCATCAGCACCAAGGCAATAGCTGATGTAGCTAAGTTGGTTAATGGCTGTATGGAATGTGCCGCCATGCCGGCAAATAAAGCGCGGGCCTCATCAGTCTTAAATCTTTTAACTAAGTAGGCTGATGATGTTAAAGCTGGCAGACCAAACTTCGCCATTAACAAAGGATGCTTTGGAAAATGTAATGGACCTAACACATCCGGGGCTATAGAAGGCCAATCCTTTACAACGGGTTTTATTAATTTGAGGTAGGCTTCTTTGTCGGCACCAAATTGCATTGCTGTTTCTTCAACCGTGCCATTTAATATTGCCGCTGTGCCACCATCTAAAGGGTGTGCACAATCAATTTCGGGATAGATATATTCAAGCCCATGCTGGCCTAAAGGAAGCGTTTCAAAAAAAGGCGATGCCGCCGCAAGCGGGTGCACCGCCGAACAAATATCATGTTTAAAGCCGGGCAGCGTCAATTCGGCGGTACGAAGGCCCCCGCCTATTGTCGGCTTACCCTCAAGCAATAAAACCGAAAGACCTTTTTGCTGCATTACAATGGCAGCCGCAAGCCCATTTGGTCCTGAGCCAACTACAACTGCATCGTAATCACGCTTCTCCCGCATTTAGAAATCCGAATAGTCCGTTGGGTGCAAAAATATAGCATCAATATGAGATACATTGTTTTGGTATTCCGGCTTGGCCGAAAGTACTTTCCAATAAGGGTCGTTGCCAAAGGCTTTCCAAAGCCTGTCATGGTCGGCCATGCTGTTAAACGTAATCATGTACATCAGGTTCGGCATGCGGGCGCCCGCCAGTACTTCAGAATAAAACACGGCGTTAAACCCAAGCCTTTTAAACAGCGCAACTTCATCGCCGTCGTTAAACATTTTTACTTTGTTAACATTCTGTTTTTCGGTTGCACTTTCGTAGCTGCGCAACTCGTAAATCCTGTCGGCTTTTTTCGCGCTAAGCTGTGGCACGTCTGCAAATAGCATCTTTGGAAAAGCACCGAGCAAAATTGTTTCCAAACGAGAGTATGGCGCATCGTTATATAATGCATCGATAAAATCCTTCCCGTCAACCAGGTATTGCTGGTCGGCAGCCAAGGCTAAATCAACTTTTTTTATTTGGTCAAAAGTTTTGTAGGGGATAAAGATGTAAATGCGCTTGCCCAGTGTATCGCCTGCAACCGGCTTAAATATGCCCACATTTTTTATTCCGGCGCGGTGCATGGCCGGCAGGTAGGCGTTTTGCAGGTAATTATCAGTACGGGTTTGCTGTGCATCGGTTTTAAAACGATAGATTTTCAGTTGATAGTAGTACCCGTCGGCGGCATTTGCAAAACTGCCTGCAAATATCAAAAGCAAAAAAACAACTAAAAAACCTAATCGGGAGATATAATTGGAGCGCATAACTTAAGTGGTTAATTTAAGGTCCAAATTACTGCTTTCCCGCCTATTAATTGAATTGTTAACAATAAAAATACATATTGTACTCGCGGTTGTAGTTAGCTGTCCGCCGCGCCGCTGTTAACTTTATCTAAAATTCTTTTTCCCCACGTTTCCAAAACACCCATAATATCGTCAATTTTCATTGGCTTGCTTAAATAGTCGTCCATGCCGGCTTCCATGCATTTTTCCCTGTCTTCCGGCAAAGCGTTGGCCGTCATTGCCACTATTACCGGCTGCCGGTCAATATGCTCCCTTATAAAGTGCGTGGCCTCAAAACCGTCCATTTCCGGCATTTGCACATCCATAAACACCATATCGTATTGCTTCTTCTGCATCGCATCAACAGCCTCGAGCCCATTACCAACCACATGCGGGTTGTACCCCATTTTTGTTAAAACACGTAACGCAAGCTTTTGATTGATTGCATTATCCTCGGCGATTAAGATCTCCATCGGGTACCGTTTCGAGAAATCTTCCGAGAAATATGCAGGCTCAGCCTGGGGCTTTTTCGCCACTTCGCCGTTGGCCTTCAATTGTTCAGCAATATGCTTGTATAAAACCTGGTGCCGTATGGGCTTCGTTAATATCGCGTTAAATAAATGGGCCGCTGCTTTGGTTTGTTCATTCCCGGTAGAGCTTAACAAGATGATTGGCAAATCAGGAAATTTCTTTTTTATTTTTATAGCCAGCTGTGCGCCATCCATATCTGGCATCTTCATATCCGATAATACAAGGTCGACTTTTTGCTTACCGCCGAGCAACTTCAAAGCATCTGCGCCCGACTCGGCAACTACCGGCTCAAACTTCCAGTACTCCAACTGGCTCTTCAATATTTCCCGGTTGGTGGCATTATCATCAATCACCAGGATGCTTTTGCCCTCCAGTTCCTGCATGTTAAGGTACACGTAATTGCGTTGCGCGTTGACACCCGCTTTTGATTTTATAGTAAATGAAAAAGTGGTACCCACGCCAACTTCGCTTTCAACATCAATATGCCCGCCCATCAGGTGCACTAACTTCTCGCTGATAGCCAGGCCCAAACCGGTGCCGCCGTATTTACGCGTGGTGCTCGAATCAACTTGCGAAAATGCCTTGAACAGCTTATTCAGCTTATCAGCCGGGATGCCGATACCTGTATCGCGTATGCTGAAGTGCAGCAGCAGCTCATCGCCTTCCTGCTCATCAACCTTTACTTCGATAAATACCTCGCCTTTATTGGTGAATTTAATTGCATTGCTTACCAGGTTAATTAATATCTGGCGTAACCGTAACTGGTCGGCTACAATTTGCGATGGAACGTTATGGTCAACCTGGTAAACCAAATCAATTTGCGCCGCTTTTTCAGCAAATAAATCCAACACGCCTTCAACACAATCACGTAAGTCAAAATCCTGCTCATCAAGTTCCATACTACCCGATTCAATCTTCGAAAAATCAAGCACATCGTTTATGATAGCCAATAACGATTCGCCGCATGTTTTTATCGTTTCGGCATATTCTTCCTGCTCGGTAGTGAGCTCTGTGCTCGATAACAAACCGGCCATGCCTATTACGCCGTTCATGGGCGTGCGTATTTCGTGGCTCATCATGGCCAGGAAACTGCTCTTGGCTTTGTTGGCATTCTCCGCTTCTTCCCTGGCAATTTCGGCGGCCCTGCGTGATACGCGTTCATCAACGGTCATTTTGGCCAGGCTCTCGGTGCGTTCCTGTACCTGTGTTTCCAATATGGTTTTTTGCTTTTTGATAGATTGCACGCGCAGCTTAAATACGGTATAAATTGCCGCAATGGCCAATACCAACGCCAATATCCTGAACCACCATGTTAACCAAAACGGTGGAACGACAGTTATTTTTAGCCCGGTTGTCGTCGGTGACCATGAGCCCGAACTGTTTTGATATTTAATTTTGAAAGTGTAGGTCCCCGGCGGCAGGTTGGTGTATGACGCGGTGTTCCTGCTGCCCACGTAGTTCCAATCCTTATCAAAATTGGTTAAAATATAGGCGTAGTTTTTTTTATTTGCCGATGTAAAATCAAGCGCAGCATATTCAAGCGAGATAACCGACTGTTTGTATAACAGCGTAATTTCTTTGGTATCAGAAATATCCTGTTTTAATGGCGATGGGTCGCTGCTATCTTTTGCTACGGTAAGCTGTTTATTAAAAACCTGGAATGACGTAATAAGTACGGGCGAGAACCCAGCAGGCTTTAATATCTCTTCGGGCTTAAAGGCGTTAAAGCCATTTACGCCACCAAAATATAATTTGCCATCAGCACCTTTAAAAGCTGAGTGCGATTTAAATTCATCGGCCTGTAAGCCGTCTTCAACCGTGTAGTTTTTAAAAGTATTCTTATCGGGGTCATACTCAGATATTCCGCTGTTTGTACCAATCCAAAGCTTGCCATTATTGTCTTCGCGCACCGCATAAATAATATCGCTGGGTAAACCGTCCTTTTTAGTAAATATTTTAAATTGATGTGTTTTGGGGTCCATTAAATCCAGCCCCGCCAATGTGCTTACCCATATATTGCCCTTACTATCCTGGAATAAGTCAGGAATAGCATTATTACTCAGTCTATTTGCATTTTCTTCGTGCTGAAAACGAAGAAACGAGCCTGTCGAGCGGTCGAATAAATTTAATCCTCCGTCATAAGTACCTACCCACAGGTTCCCATCCCTGTCTTCCAGTAACGAATAAATCCTGTCGCTGCTCACGCTATGCGGGTTGGCCGCATCAAACCGGAATACTTTAAACCTATTTGTTTTTTTATCGTATTCGTTAAGCCCGTCGTTATAAGTACCTATCCATGTTTTTTTATCTTTTGAATGGATAAGTGCGTATACATTATTACCGCTTAAACTGTTCGGATTAGCAGGATCGTGTTTAAGATTGGTGAATACGCCGGTTTTAGGATTAAGAATGCTTATCCCATCCGCCCAGGTGCCCATCCAGAAATTACCGTCGTCATCCTGGTTTACTTTTATCACGTAATTTCCGCAGATGCCATTTTTACCGGCAGGCCGTTGTTTATAATGTTTTACAGTACCATTTTGCTGGTTAAACACATCCACGCCACCGCCATCGGTACCTACCCAAA
>JBDUDE010000091.1:0-4621 GCA_040003105.1 Mucilaginibacter sp.
GGCCTTCAAATCTATATGTTCTGTTTTTTTCGATATGTCCCTTATAATATCGTCCAGTTCATAAGCACAGGTTATCAGGTGTTCTAAAAGCTGGTTTTCCTCGGCATCGTTATTGGGAAAGTCCTTTATCAAATCGGCCAGGCCTATAATTTTGGTGAGCGGCGCCCTTACCACATGCGATTGCATCCAGGCTATCTCCAGCAGTTTTTCATTTTGCTTTTCAACGGCAGTAATATAATTGAGGCGCTCGGTTATATCCCTTACCACCCCAATCATCCTGGTGCCCCTGCCCTTTTCATCCCGTATAATGTAGCCATTGCCTTCAACGTAAGCATAGTTGCCATCTGCTTTTTTAAAACGGTACTCGCCACTCCAGTTGCCCTGGGCAGTATCCCGTATAGTATACCATAAGCTGGCCTCGGTGGTACTTTTATCGTCCGGGTGCACCTGTTGCAACCATTTATCGTAGGTATACTGCTCCTTGCTGTCGAAGCCGAAAAGCCCGAAAAAACCGTTGCCCCATTTTACATTGCCGGTAAGTATGTTCCAGTCTAAAATTGCATCGTTGGTTGCTTTGTTAACATACTCAAATCGCTCATTACTTATTTTTAAGGCTTTTTGAGCATTTTTAAGGTCGCTTATATCCAAACCTATGCATTGCACCTCAACCGTTTCTCCTTCCGAATTTGTAAGGCCGATAAAATGCCAAAGCGTTGGCTTTACACCGCCGTCCTGCTGTAGCTTGTCAATTTCAACCTGGTATACTTTGTTTGGGTTTTTAACACATTTATCCATAATTTCCATCACCAACGGGTGATGATAAGGTTGCACGGTTAATGACGCATCAGTATCAGTAAGCTGTTTATCTTTTAAAATCCAATCAAAATCCTCAATATACTTTTTGTTAAAATACGTGTACTTGCCATCAAGACCGATGCGTATAACATAGTTGGTTTGCGAGTCGGCGAGCGTCCGCAAACGCCCTTCGCTGGCACGCAATTCTTCCTGGGTGTTTTTGCTTTCCGTTATATCAAGGCAGGCGCCTATCATTTCCACCGGCATCCCCAGTGCATCGCACTTTAATTTACCCCACGATTTTAAATACCGCATTTCGCCTGTCGGCCTTATAATGCGTTCTTCAAATTCAACATCGTTTTTGTTTTGTAACACATTGGCAATGGTTTCGTATACCCGCTGCCTGTCGTCGGGGTGCAGCATTTCCTGGTACCCCTCAAATGTTGCTTTAAAATTGGTTTTATTTAAACCGTAAATAGCATAAAGACTGTCAGACCAGCTTACCACGTTATTCTGCACATCCCAATGCCAGTTTCCAAAATGCGCCAGTTCCTGGCTTTGTGTCATCAGTAAGCTGGTTTCGGCTATTATTTCAGCCTTTTCCCTGTTCTCCAAAATGATTTTTAAAATGGCTGTTACCCGTTCAATAACCTTAAGTTCTTCTTCGTTAGGCTTTTTTGGCTGGTTATAATACAATCCAAGCGTCGCCATAACTTTGCCCTCAGAATTGATGACCGGGTGCGACCAGCAGGCCCGCAGGTTATATGCAAGGGCAATTTCCTTGTAATCTGCCCAGCGTATGTCGCTTGCGATATCGCTTACTATTACTTTTTTTCCCAGGTAAGCAGCAGTGCCGCATGAGCCTACATTTTCGTTGATGGGAAGATTTTCTATAGCATCAATATACAGTTTTGGAAGCGAGGGTGAAGCCCAGTTATGTAACCTGTTGTTTTTAACCTGAAGGATAGAACATATCATTTGGGGGAACAGCGCCTCAATCCCCCTAAGGTAATATGCTAATATTTCCTGTATGGCAGCGGTGTTTTTTGAATTCAGCTCCAAAACGTTTTTTTCTAAATTTTCGAGGCTGCCGAGGCGTTTACTAACTGTTATGTCCAGCATCAGCCCCCTCAGCCATTTCTGTTTTGCGCCTTCCTTAATTACTGAAACAATATCTTTTATCCATACTGTACCCCCATCGGCCTTAATCATCCTGTACTCAAATGAATAGCTTTTTGCTGCCCCCGATTTTGAACTGTAATAGCTCAAAACTTCCTCCCTGTCGCCGGGGTGAATTTGATTTTCCCAAAACCGGGGTTGCTTTAGCCAATCATCTGGCGAAAAACCCAAAATTTGTTTGGCGTGGTCGCTCACAAAAGTAAACTCGAATGTCGAGGCATCGGCCTCCCAAACTATCCCTTCAATAGTTTGCAACAGCGAATAAAACTGGTTGCGCGAGTCGGTTAAGGCCTGTTCGGTTTTTTTTTGCGCAATCATATCGTGCGTTAAATCGGTAACCGAACGAACGATAAATATCACCTCGTTATCATCATTTAAAATAGGGATATGGTCTATCTCCCAATACCTGGTTTCTTTGGCGGTGGTACCACGGGCGGGTATTTCATATTTGCGGAGGGAGATTTTATCAGGCTTCCTGTTTCCCAAAACTTTTTCGAGCGATTCCATCCACCCTGGTATACCATAATAATTACCGCTATAAAAAACCTCGAAAAAACCCTTGCCAATGCACTCATTACGGGTAAACTCTTTCAACTTTAAGTAGGCGTCGTTTACATCAACTATCGAAAACTGAGGGGCATCCGGAAGTAGTATCATTACCGGCGCGGGCATCGACTTAAATATTTCTTTCAGGTATCTTTCATTTACCATATGTTTATCAGGTTCGGGCGCTAACTTGGTAAAACAATCAATCTTAAGCTATTCATACAGGCATCGGCTAAATAAAAATCGGATTACTAAAAATACGGATAAATAGTTGATTGATTATATTTACGCAATATATTTTATAATGCACACCTTTTGAATAGTTTACAGCCGTTCTCTATTTAAAAAAACAATTTTTCTACTTCCTTATTAATTTGCATTTTTACGCCTCATCGGGGAACTCTCCGGACGTCAACTAAAAATCAACACATTAAAAATAAAACAATGGGTAAGGTAATTTTGGTAACCGGCGCTTCGTCCGGCATAGGTTTGGCTTGTGCCACTGCTTTACAGGCAAAGGGCCATACAGTTTATGGTTCATCGCGCGATTTAAAACGCATGAAATCGGTATCCTTTAAACCCATTGAACTGGATGTTACCGATGATGCCTCGGTAAACGCCGCCATTGACAAAATTATTAAAGCCGAGGGCCACATCGACGTACTGGTAAATAACGCCGGCAATGGCGTTACCGGCCCGGCCTATGCCATGCCTGTTGAAAGCGCAAAAAAACAATTTGAGGTAAATTTCTTCGGTGTCGTGCGGGTGAGCAGCGCGGTACTGCCACATATGATTGCTATAAAAAACGGACTGATAGTAAATATCAGCTCATTAGCCGGGTTATTCGGCTTGCCCTACCAAAGCATGTACAGTGCATCGAAATATGCGATTGAAGGTTATTCGCAAAGCTTGCGGATGGAGTTACGTAACACCGGAGTAAAGGTAACGCTTATCAATCCCGGCGATTTTAAATCCGACTTTACCCAAAACCGCGAAAAAGTGCCTTTCACGATAAAAAACGAAATGCTGGAGAAGGAATACAACACGGCAGTGGCGGCCATGGAGAAAGATGAAAGCATTGGAGCTAACCCCGAAGTTATCGGCAAAAAACTCTGCCAGATAGTTGAATCATCAAGCCCGGCACATCGTTACCTGGTAGGCGCTTTTGGCCAAACTATAGCCCCAACATTGAAAAGTATTTTGCCGGGTGGCTTGTTTGAGAAATTGATGAACGACCATTACGGGATAAAATAAATTCAGACACTAATTTTCACGAACTAAGGCGAATTTCACGAATTAGGAAAGTTCAAAAAATTGATGCTGCAGAATAGATTTACGAAGTTTTTGAAACTTCGTAAATCTGCCCCCTTATCTCATTATTTCGGCTATTACACAAAAAATAACCAATGCAACAAAGACGGATGTATGCACAATTAGTGGCAACACAAATTGCTTATCTTTCTTAAACAACCTGATAATTGAATAAACCAGGGAAACCGGCCAGCATAGTAAAAATATTAACATTGCCAGCATATCCAGCCCTGGTCCCGCAAGGTTGGTAGGTGATAATCCACTTCCAATAATTACAGCAAGCACTCCGGCTGCGTACCAAAGAAAAAGCTTTAAAGCACTTGTCGTTTTCCAAAACTTATAGCTCACAGTCATACTAATCCGGGCCTTCTCTTAATTCGTGAAATTCGAAATAATTCGTGGACCTTCGTGCCTAATTAAACTCGCCCTAATTCGTGAAAGTTAGTGCTAATTTATTTATCACTCAACATTATCGGGTTCCCGCCCTTGCCCCCTATTATAATCACTTTGGCATTTGGCGATAGCGCAATTTCCTTTTGAGCTTTTATGCTTTCGTAAATCAATTGCTTGTCTGACAATCCGGTTGAAAGTATTTTTTGATAATCGGCAATACCTTGTGCTTCCACGCGTTTGCGGTCGGCTTCCTGGCGTTCTTTTTGTAACACAAACTGCATTTTCTGAGCGTCCTGCTCGGCCTGTATTTTTGATTCGATACTGGCGCGAACCGTGGCTGGAAGGCTTATGTTTCGTACCAGCACCTGCTGTACGAGTAACCCGTTACGTGAAAAAT
>JBDUDE010000723.1:0-4609 GCA_040003105.1 Mucilaginibacter sp.
AGTCCGAAAGTCCGGAAAGTCCGAAAGACGCTTCGCTGCTTTGATGGTTTATTTCGCTTATGTAACTTACCATTTAACTTTTTTCTGTCTTTACTGACTTTCCGGACTTTCGGACTCCCACAAAACCTTTTAAATCTCACCACCGTATAAGCCAGCATAACTTAGTACAATCACTCAAATCAATCTTGGCCCATGAAGATTATAAGAAGGGATAATATCACCTACGACGAATTTATGGAAGAGCATTATAAACCCGGCATTCCGCTGGTGTTTACCAATGCTGCAAAAGTTTGGAAGGCGAACGGCTTGTTTTCGCCCGATTGGTTCAGGGAAAATTATCCTGAACGCGAAACTGATTGCCGGGGTACGTCCTACAAAATGAAGGACATAATGGATATGGTGGAAACCAGCACTGTCGAAAAACCCGCCCCCTATCCTATTATTTTTGATATCCCGGAAACTATACCGGAACTATTGCCCTTGCTCGAACCGCTTGATTTGCACTATGCAAAATCAAACTGGCTAAAAAACCCGATGTTCCAGCTGGGCAAATGGGGTGGCGCTACCGAAATGTTTATCGGCGGCCCGGGCGGTAAATTCCCTTACCTGCATATTGATTACTATCATTTAAACGCCTGGATAACCCAGCTATATGGCGAAAAGCGTTTCACGGTGTTCCCACGCGGCCAGGATGACTTGCTGTACCCCCGCGCCGACGACCCGTGGCGTTCCGAACTGAATATTTTCGAGCCGGATTTTGAGAAACATCCGAAATATAAAGATGCTACGCCAATAAACTTTACTGTTGGCCCCGGCGAAACATTGTTTATACCGTTTGGCACATGGCATTCAGCATATTCGTTAACTCCCACTATCTCCGTTGCTTTTGATACGCTTAACAGCAAAAATCATAAAGAATTCATGAAAGATGTGTGGACATTTAAAAGCCGCCAAAGTAAAGCAAAAGCCGTAGCAATGTACGGTTATGCCTGGCTGGCAACCCAAAGCAGCAAGCTTGCAGAAAGCTTCGCTTAAAAAAGAACATAATTTAGTTTCGAAAGTTCCATTTCGGGATTAGTAATTATAGTTTATCAGTCGCCCGTAGCTTAGTAACTGCGGGCGTTTTTTATTTTGTTCCTGATAGGAATGGTCACTTTAACCGCATAGATACAGAGAGCGCACAGAAGGCACTGAGCCTGTCAATTTGATATTTTTTTTCCCGTGTGCTCTGCGTTTTTCCTTTGTGTCTCTGTGGGTAAATAACCGAACTTTTAGTTTTCATATAATAATGTCGACCACTTGCATAGGAATTTCCTAAATTTGAAATCTAAATAATCCGACATCGAACATCCGACATCCGACATCAACTTGACTCATCCAAAATACAATACCGCTTTAAACAACTACTATAAAAAGATAGCCGATGCCGCTACCGAAGATATGGTGCTTAACATGGGGCCGCAGCACCCATCGACACACGGGGTATTACGGCTGGAATTAATTACCGACGGCGAGATTGTAAAAGAAGTTATCCCGCATATCGGCTACCTGCACCGTTGCTTTGAAAAACACGCTGAATCATTAACTTACCAGCAAACTATCCCGTTTACTGACAGGCTGGATTACCTCGCATCGATGAACAACAGCCACGCGTTTGTTATGGGCGTTGAGCGGATGATGGGTATCGACAAGGACATTTCCAAACGTGTTGAATACATCCGCGTGCTGGTTTGCGAACTAAACCGCATTGCATCGCACCTGATAGCCATCGGTACTTATGGTATCGATATAGGAGCTTTCACGCCGTTTTTATGGTGCTTTAGGGATAGGGAGCACATTATGGGTATGCTGGAGTGGGCATCGGGCTCGCGCATGCTGTATAACTATATTTGGGTTGGCGGCCTGTTTTACGATTTACCGGTAGGCTTTGAAGAGCGCTGCGCCGAGTTCGTAACCTACTTTAAACCTAAAATGGTGGAGCTTAACCAACTTTTAACCGATAACCAGGTATTTATAAGCCGCACGGCTAATGTTGGCGTGCTGCCGCTGGATGTGGCCATAAACTACGGTTGCTCGGGGCCTATGCTGCGAGGCTCGGGTTTAAAATGGGATTTGCGCCGGATTGATGGTTATTCCGTTTACCCGGAACTGGAATTTGATATCCCCATAGGTGAAGGCAAAATAGGCACCGTTGGCGATTGCTGGGACCGTTACAAGGTGCGTGTCGATGAAATTGAACAATCCCTTAAAATAGTTGAACAATGCCTCGCCCGGCTGCAAAACGAATTGAAACGCACGCCTGATTTTGACCCGCGCGCAAAAATGCCCCGTAAAATCACCCCCAAAGCGCAGGATTACTATGTACGCTGCGAAGGCGCCAAAGGCGAGTTGGGCTTTTATTTTATGGCTGACGGCAAATCGGAAATACCCACCCGGGTAAAATGCCGTGCCCCCAGCTTTCATAACCTATCTGTGCTGCCTGAACTTGCCAAAGGCGTGATGATAGCAGATTTAATTGCTATCGTAGGTTCCATAGATTTTGTGCTGGGGGAAGTGGATAGATAGACTCGCGGAAACTTCAGGTAGCGGCGTTCCAATTTTTTCACGGAACACCCGGAACGCTATGAAACATGCTGATTATCAGATATTTTACTTTTAAAAGTAATTCCATTACGTGTAAGTGATCGATATCAGGCGTTATAAAATTGATGTTTTTTGAATATTGCACCAATAACTTTGAGTGCCATAAAATGATAAATCAGGCAAAGTTGATTCTCCCTTTAGGGGGGTCGGGGGGTCGCAAAAAAAAACAAGGCGCTATGACCAAATCATAACGCCCTGAACTATGTAAAATAGTTTTTTGGGATCTTTACTGGTTATAAACCCTAACCATAAATACGTAATTCTCTAATTTCTTTATCTGTTGAGGACGGCCAAGACCAGCCAAAACATTTTTACCGTTTATATTAATCGGCCTGTTTAATGAATCAGCCGGAATATCTTTTATCGCTTTTAACAGGTAGCTTGTTTTAACCGCAAAGGCAGCACCTTCAACACGGGTTTGTTTGCCGTTTACTATGCCTATAACATTGCCCTTACTGTCAAGCAATGGCCCACCGCTATGTCCATAGTCAAGCAGGGCCGATATTTGGTATTGAGTAGTATCACCTTTATAGCCTGTACTTGAAGTTAAAAACCCGGAACCCAGTACAATATTATCTTTCGGATACCCGATGGTAAATACACCTTCGCCTAAATCAGTCTCCGCTTTTTTAAATACATAAGGCAATGCGGCTAACGGTTTAAAAGACGGGTCTGTTATCTCTAAAATAGCAATATCATTTTGCGGTTCGGTATAAACCACTTTGGTACGGTATGATTTACCATCAGCAGCCTGTACATAAACCGAGTCGGCATGTTGTACAACATGGTTATCGGTAACAATATAGCCATTAGCTGAAATTGCAAAACCTGTACCCCTGAAATTTCCGGGGTTAGTTACCTGATGTTGTACAGGCATGCTATAAACCCTGTCTTTCAATTTCGTTTGGTCGTTTTCTAACTTGGTAATTTTACCCGCCAATTGACCATAATTCGCGTTTTTGTTGTTCAGATATCCTGTAAAAAACAAAGTACACAACGCAGCAAAAATAGCTATCGATGCTGCCACTGATATTTTTGAATGGTGATTACGCCACATTCTTACTACCCAAGTTGGGTGTATCATCAGTTCATCTTCCAGCGCATGCACATCAATTTCATCATGTATCGCATCCAAACGCATCTCAAGCTCAAGGCGTTCGCCGTATTGCTTTACCAGGTTGATGAAATGTTTATGCTCGGCTACTTTTGTATTAACGCTGGCATCCTTAGCACGCAGTTCTTCAAACTGGGCACGCTCAGGCTTGGTCATCTCGCCATTAAGATAACGTTCAATACTTTCGGTTAACTCGTTGTTTTCACTCATCTCGTTACGCTCCTTTATTTTTGCTGAAAAAACAATTTCTTCAGCCTTTGCAGGCACTTATATTTCTGGGTTTTGGCATTATCTGCATTGGTGTACCCAAACTCTTCACAAATCTCCTGCATCGATTTGTTATTGATATAAAAGTCTTCAATAATAGTTTTACAAGGTTCTCCCAACTGCTGCAGCGCGCTTCCCATTTTATTAAACTGTATGTCGCGCTCGTTATTCTTCTCCGTCTCGTCATCAACAACCAAAAATTCCTGGAAATCTTTAATGTCGCCGCCATACCTGTTCATTTGCGTGAGCCTTTTTAACCAAAGCCTTCGGCAAATACTATATATATAGGTTTTAAGCTTGCTGCTTAACTCAAAATCACCTGTTTTAACTTTATTATAAAGAACTATTATGGCTTCCTGGTAAATGTCTTTGGCATCGTCGGTATTGCCGTTGTTATTAATTACCAATTGCAAAATCATCGGAAAATAGGCCAGATACAGCCTTTTCAATACATTTTCCGAATTATTCAGGATACCGAGTATAACCTCGCTATCCGTTGGTACTCCGCTATTTGTCTCTTTACTCACTACTTAATACTATTTATGCGAAATTGTAACCCATTATCGATAAAAAAAAATTAAAACT